>JBJOQF010000265.1:0-5394 GCA_046050185.1 Bacteroidota bacterium | reverse complement strand
AATTCGGCCAATGGATCACTCAATCGTCGCCCTATTGAAACCGAACCACGAACCGTAACATCATAATCAGGAAACTCCTCTCTGGCAATTTTTGATGCTGAATAAACTGATGCTCCGGCCTCAGAAACTATGAAAACCTGAACTGGTTTATCAAACGTAATTTTCTTGATGAAAAATTCAGTTTCACGAGATGCTGTTCCGTTTCCTATGGAAATCGCATCAATTTTATATGAATTCACCATCGAACGAATTTTTTTCATCGCCATTGCTTCTTCCTTTTGTGGAGCATGAGGATAAATCGTTTCATTGTATAACAAATCTCCTTTTTCGTCCAGACAAACAATTTTACAGCCACTTCTAAATCCCGGATCAATCGCCAAAATTCGTTTTTCGCCCAAAGGCGGTGCTAATAATAACTGCCCTAAATTATTCGCAAAAACCTGAATAGAATTAGCATCAGCTTTCGCTTTTGCCTCTTGTAAAGCTTCATTTGAAATTGCAGGATTCAACAATCTTTTGTAACTGTCTTCAATAGCTAATTGTACATGAGGTGTTGTATTATTTTGACTTTTTAGGATTAACGCATCAATAATATCATACGCTTCATCAATATCAACTTCTACTTTAAACTTAATAAAACCTTCATTTTCGGCACGAAGCATCGCTAATAATCGATGAGATGGCGCTTTAGTCAACGGTTCTGACCAATCAAAATATTGATTGAATTTTTGTGCTCCTTCCTCGTCTTTCTTCGTTTTTACTACTTTGGTGGTAATAGTTGCTTTACGTTCGTACAATCTTCGGAGTTGTTTTCTAACATAAATATTTTCATTAATCCACTCCGCAATAATGTCTCTGGCTCCTTGTAATGCGGCATCTTCATTGATGACGTTTTCATTCAAATATTTAGAGGAAATAAAATCGACATCATCATTATTTTGCGCCATGATGATTTTTGCCAAAGGCTCTAATCCATTTTCACGGGCGATATCCGCTTTGGTTTTTTTCTTCTTTTTGAATGGCAAATAAAAATCTTCCAATTCCTGTAAATCAAAACTTTGTTGGATTTTTTTCTCTAATTCCGGCGAAAGTGCATTTTGTTCTTCAATGGATTTCAAAATTGCTTCTTTGCGTTTTACAATCACTTCATATTCTTTTTGAAGCTTTGCAATTTGTTCTATTTGTACTTCATCAAGATTTCCTGTTGTATCTTTTCGATACCGGGAAATAAACGGAATCGTGCAGTCTTCTTGCAATAATTGAACGGTATTTTGAATGTTTATCGCTGCTGTTTGTACAGACTTGGCTATGAATTGTATGTTAGTCATTTTAAATTTAAGATTATAAAATCATGTTGCTAAAATAGTATCTTTGAGTCAAAACTCCTTATTTATGTATTTTTTATTTTGGTATTTTCAACTTATTAATCTGGTTGCTTTTTCAATAATAGGAGTTGATAAATGGCTCGCCAAACAGCAAAAATGGCGCATTTCAGAACGTAATTTATTACTTACGGGTATAATCGGTGGTACAATAGGTTCTGGTTTAGGTATATTGTTTTTTAGACATAAAACTTCAAAAATATCTTTTTTATGGAAGTTTTTTTTAATTGTATTGATTCAGATTTTAGTAATTTACTTTTTGTTTTTAACCAACATTTTTAAATTATAAAATCTAAATAATTACTCTTATTGATTACTTCAAAAGTAGCTTTCGGATAGGCTTTTGCGAAAGCGGTAGGAATTTTAACTTTTTTAGTTTCACTCCACTTAAACTCAAAACCAGCCAATTCTTCTCCATTTTCTTCTAACCAATCTAATTCTTGCTGATCATAAGTGCGCCAGAAATAATTATTGGTTTTTATTTTTAGATAATTTTGCTTTTTTATGCGTTCAACTGCTAAATAATTTCCCCATAAATCACCCACATCTGTTCTGGAATCCAATCGATTAAAATTATTGATAATGCCATTTCTAATGCCATTATCATAAAAATACCAACGACTGGATTTCACAATTTCCTTTCGAAGATTGCGGCTGAACCCTTCTACTTTAAAAAGAATAAAAACTTTTGAAAGTAAATCTAAGTAATTAGCAACGGTATTTTTAGACATTTGTAATTGATTTGCTAATTCCTGTAACGAAACTTCTTTTCCTAATTGATACGCTATCAAACGCAGCAAATCATATATTTTATCAGCGTGTTTTATTCCTTCAAATACTAAAATATCTTTCAGTAAATAAGAATTGATAATTTCATATAAATACTCTTTTTTATCCTCCCAATCTGAATATTGAATCAGTTCCGGATAACTTCCAAAAAGTAATCTTTCCTCTAATTTTTCTGTGGTTTGTTTGTAATTTTCGTATTGGGAATATTCCATTTGTGCCAATGGAAAAAGATACAAAGTGTTTTTTCGTCCCACTAATGGTTCGCCAAGATTATTGTTTAAATCAAATATAGAGGAACCTGTCGCAATAATTTTGATTCCTTCAATAGAATCCACAATTAGTTTTAGGATAAGTCCAATATCAGGAATCGTTTGGGCTTCGTCTATAACCAATAAATCAATGTTGTGTAATAATCGCTTATAATTTGTTACGGAACGTTCTTTAAGTAAATTAGCATCATTAATATCCTCTCCGTTCAGTTGCAAATAACTTCCATCAGGAATGGTTTGGAGGTAATTTTTTAATAATTCGGTTTTTCCAACACGACGAGCGCCCAGTAAAATCAATACTTTGTTAGGAAGTACTTTTTTACCAAAATCTTGAAATAGTGCTCTTTTTAAATAATTTTCCATTCTATTTGATTTAAAAACCTAAACCAAATATAATGAAATAATAATAATTCAGTCAATACGTTGACTAAATTAATGTAAATTCAGTCAGTACGTTGACTGAATTTACATTAATTTAGTCAGTAAAAAGATTCTAACAAGAAATTTTATCTACTCTTGTTTGATGTCTTCCACCTTCAAATTCTGTATTTAAGAACGTTTCCACCATTTCTACTGCTTGAGGAATTGAAGTATAACGAGCCGGAATACTGATAATATTAGCATCATTATGTTGACGGGCCAATACTGCAATTTCTTTCATCCAACATAAAGCAGCACGTACTTTAGACTGTTTATTTACCGTCATTGAAATTCCGTTACCGCTTCCGCAAATAACAATTCCAAAATCAGCTTTTCCTTCTGAAACATCTATGGCAACCGGACGTCCAAAATCAGGATAATCTACGCTATCTGCAGAATCAGTACCGTAATTAGTTACTTCATGTCCTTTTGCTTTAAGCATTTCAACGATTGCTTTTTTATATTCTGGACCAGCGTGATCGTTTCCTATAGATATTTTCATTTTTATTATATTAAGTTGTAGCTGCAAATTTAAATAAAGAAATTTAGTTTTGTCGAATTTAAATTTCGCTTTCTTTAATGGTAGAAGTCCATTAAAATAAATCCATAAAAATTAAAGAAAATTGTATATGCTATAACTACCAGATTGCTATTTAATTAGCGGTTATTAACAATTTAAATAAATATATAAATAGCTGTAAATCAATGTATATTATATATTTAAAATGTTAATTTTTTACATTGTTAATAGCAAAACGCAATCGCTTGATATTCAGTTAACTTTAAATTAACATGAAATGTTCATAACTTAGAATAGAATATTAGAAGTTTTTTTTGGTTGTAACCAAAAAATAAGTAATCCAAAACCTATATTAGAAATCCAAATATTGTTTGGTGAATTTTTAGAATAGTTATCATTATAAAAAACCTTTTTATTAACAAAAAATCAAAAAGTAGTTATTTACAAAATCAATTCAATTTGAATTATTAACCATTGTTAATTAAAATTTAAAAACACTTTAAAACTAATCCTTTACCTTAAAATAACATTGTTGATAAGTCAGTATAACAACTTTAAACTTCATTTCAATACCTTTTAAAATAAATTTATTGTAGCTATTAACACGCTATAATAACAACCAAGAAAGTATTTAAATTTAATTTTTCTTTTTGTTTATTTAAATATATGTTGACAACTTTGAAAAAATAAAAAATAAAAATTGAATTAAACGATGGTTAGGTTGTTGTTCAAATGATCTAAAATTTCCTGAACTTTTTCAAAATCATTTAAATGTACTTTTAACTTAATTCCGCCTAAAGCATTTGAGTAGAAAGGTACAATTGCTAATGTTGTTTCATTTTCAAAAAAATAAGAAATTCCTTCTTGATCCAAAATATGTTTCAAAACAACAATTTCATGTGAATAATTAAAAATAGCAATAATTTGAAAATCTTCCATTTTAATTGTTTTTATAAAGATACAACTATTCTGTAAAGTTATATTTTCTTTAAAACTGCCAACCATTTACTGATAACGATTAACTATTTCGTAATTTTATGCACTATAAGAAAAGATGTATGAGTAAAAGATTAAGAAAGCCGATAAAAAAAGAGAAAGATTTCTCCGATAAAATAGTAAAAATATTGTCGCAAAGTGCTAATAAAGCATTCAATTATAAACAAATAGGAGCAAAGCTGGAACTTGATGATACCCAAAGCAGAAATCAAATTATAAAAGATTTGAAGATTCTGGCTTCTCAAAATAAAATTATAGAATCAGAACCTGGAAAATATTTAATAAAAGCAATAAGTAAAGATTATTACGAAGGTAAGATTGATATGACTGGTCGTAAAACAGCTTATTTTGTTTGTCCAGATTTAGAAGATGATGTTTTCATTCCCACTAATAATTTAAATCACGCTTTAGATAAAGATATTGTAAAAGTTTATGTTTACAATAGAAGAAAAGGTAAAAGACCTGAAGGTGAAGTGATTGAAGTGATTGAAAGAAATAAAACTGATTTTGTGGGTGTTATTGATATCCAAAAAAACTTCTCTTTTGTTTCTACTGCCAATCCAAAAATGTATACGGATATTTTTATTCCAAAAGATAAAATAGGAGAGGCAGAACAAGGAGATGTAGTTTTAGTTCATATCGAAGATTGGCCATCGAGAGCCGATAGTCCTTTTGGAAAAGTAATCAAAGTTTTAGGAAAACCGGGAGAACATGACACAGAAATTCACGCTATTCTTGCTGAATATGGATTACCGGCTGAATTTCCTATTGAAGTGGAAACCTATGCCCAGAAAATAGATACATCGATAGAAGCAAGTGAAATTGCTAAACGTCGTGATATGCGTGATACATTGACTTTTACAATTGATCCAAAAGATGCTAAAGATTTTGATGATGCTTTATCATTTAAAAAATTAGAAAATGGCAATTACGAAATAGGTATTCACATTGCCGATGTTTCGTATTATCTTGAAGAAGGAACCATCTTGGATGATGAAGCATATCAAAGAGCAACTTC
>JBJOQF010000264.1:0-2824 GCA_046050185.1 Bacteroidota bacterium | reverse complement strand
TGACTTTAGCAAATGGTAAATATTTCACAAAAAATCTTTTAGTCAGAAATTAAATAATTAAGAGTATGAAATCCTCATTTGGTATAAATGAGGATGGATTATTCTAATTCAAAAAATATAAGTATGAAATTTAATATTAAAACCATAATAGGAACTACAGTCTTTCTAATTTCTCAAGGAATAACTGCTCAGTTTTATGTAGGTGTACAAACAGGAATAGGAAATATTCAAAGTGATACTAAAGTAACAATAGAAGATAATAGACTTGGTGGAGCAATAAAAGCGGGTTATATTTATTCTTTAACAAATAATATCGGAATTGGTTCTGGGGTGGAATTTTCTCAATATAAACAAGAAGTTTTTTTGAATAATTCATCGTTAACTCTAACTAATTATGAGGTTGATCCTTCTAGTTCTGCATTTGCTTATAATGTTACGACAAGTAATTATAAAGAAAAGCAAACACTTCATGCTGTTCAAATTCCTCTTTTCTTGCAGTATAAAACAAATATTAATAAAGGAATTGATTTTAATTTTAGAGCAGGAGCTAAATACTTTTTGCCTGTAAATTATAAAATAAAAGCAACCGCAAATTCTGTAATCGGTACAGCTTATTATCCGGATGTTAATTTAAATATTGATGATTTGCCAGAATATGGTTTTGGTGGGCATGCTAATTATTCAGCTTCTGGTGAATATCAAACTAAGGGTATTGTGATGAGTATGTTTGAATTAGGTTTTACATTTGATATGGGAGCAAAGAATGCTTTATATGCAGCAATGTTTCTTGAAAATGGATATGGTTCTATTCTCAATCAAGAAAATGATGCTTCTTATATAGGTTATAATCCAACTTCAGTTGTAGATAGAAAACTTAATGGATTGTATAGTACTGATAAAAACGCAAAAATTAAACCAGTAGCATTTGGGATTACATTTGGATGGAATTTTAAATAAATTCGATTTTTTTAAAATATATATCCTAAAAAGTGTGTAAGTTTAAAAATATAGGGGTTTGACTTTTCTTTCCATAAAAATGCCCCCAAATAGTGTCTAACTTTTTGGGGGCAGTTCATTTGTGCAAACCCTAATACTTTTTTTACTTACACACTTTATGGGATACTACCGCGCTAGTTGGGACTGAACCCGCCATTTTGCCAAAAGGCTGTTAGCAACAGTAATTATTTAACTATATATTTCGTTTTATTGAGATTACCAACACTTTCAAACATATTCATTTCCATTCCTTTTTTCAAATCTCTGCTAGCTGTTGCTGATGACAAATCTTTGAAAACGTTCATGTAATCTTTTCGATTAAACTCTTTAATTCCGAGGTTCAAAAAGTATTCTAAACGATCAACATCTTTCAAAACTCTATTGTTGTAGTTAAGCAAGCTTTCCAATGACTTTTCAATAACTCCAAGCATATATTCAATAAAGGATGTTGACTTTCCAGATTTATCGCTTAATGCTAATGATTTATAATATTCATCTTGGGTTTTGCTGATTAATGTTTCGAATGGCAAAAACTCAAAAACTGGATATTCAGCCATTAGTATAAGAGTTTGCCATAATCTTCCCATTCTGCCATTACCATCAAGAAAAGGATGAATGAATTCCATTTCGTAATGAAACACGCAACTTTTTATTAATGTTAATTCATCAGAATCTTTCAGATATTCGAACAAATCTTTCATCAAATGCGGAACATTCTCAAATGGAGGCGCTATGTGTTCAACAATTGTTCCTTTAACTATTCCAACTCCTTGTTTTCTATATTTTCCAGCACTATCTATTAATCCATTCATTAATTCGAGATGCGCTTTCAAAAAGCTTTTGTCTGAAGAAAATTTATAGCTGTCTAATTTTTCATAAACTTTGATAGCATTTAGAACTTCTAAAACATCTTTTTCTGGACCGATAACTCTTTTGTTTTCTATCAACGCTGTAATCTGCTCTTCGGTTAAAGTGTTACCTTCAATTTTTAAAGAAGAATGAATTGTTTTGATTCTATTCTGCTTACGAAGTTGTGGAGATTGTTTGGTAAGATAATTGGCATTTACTTCTCCAAATTTTTCAGAAATAGAACTTATTAATTTTAAAATTTTCGGAGTAATGTCATAAGGTGGTTTCATTGATACTATCATTTGATAGTATCAAAAGTACTCTTTTTTTGCTAACGTCCAAAATTATTGTTGCTAACGTCAGACTGTGAAAAAACCTTGGTTATATCACCATCAAATATAGCAAAATACTTGTATAAAAACAGGAATTTTCGTATTTTTAAGAATGCAACATATCACAGGAATTTCCCGCTATCAAATGCGTTTTTCAAGTTTAGAAGATGCAATAAGTCTAAATAATCAGGTTTTAATAATACTCGATTAGCGCTACTGGAGGATAATCAACGAACATATTTTTGGTACTATCAAACGACAATGGGGCTATAACCATACCAATTTAACGGGATTAGAAAAAGTAAATGGAGAACACAGCCTGATTATGTTGGTCTATAATATCAAACGCAGTATCAATATACTGGGCGTTCCCGAGTTGATAGCCAAACTCAAAAAATGGAACTCACCCTACAAGGCAAAAGTCTTGTTTTTGCTAAAAACGGAGTATTTAAAGCTGAAATTAGGGTGCTTTCTTTGCCAAACGAAATTAGTTACCTAAAAATAACACCTCGTTAAAGGGCTTCTATTTGAATTTAGGCTAGGATAATTTGAAGGTTTTAATGTTGAAATGAGGTTTTTTCACAGCCTGACGTTCTCGCGCTACAAGCGGTTTGGGACTAAATTAGCGTTAATTTTCGGATAAGCCA
>JBJOQF010000263.1:0-18383 GCA_046050185.1 Bacteroidota bacterium | reverse complement strand
ATAGCTAATTTTTAAGTGCGCAAGATACAATATTGATTTATTTTTGTAAACTATTTAACTCCGATTTTAGAAAATTTATGAGAATAGACAAATATTTATGGTGCGTTCGATACTATAAAACGAGAAACATGGTAACTGAGGCTTGTAAAAAAAATCATATTACCGTAAATGGTCTTGTTGCCAAGCCGTCGAAGGAGGTTTTCCCAACAGATAAAATCACATTCCGGAAGGACCAAATCACACAAATCATCACTGTTCTGGATATTCCTGAAAATCGTGTCGGGGCTAAATTGGTCGATATTTATAGAAGAAATGATACTCCGGCAGAAGCTTATCAACATTTAGAGCTTTTAAAATTATCGAAAGAGCATTATCGAAAAAACGGAACGGGAAGACCTACCAAAAAAGACAGAAGGGATATTGATGGGTTTATCCCCGCCCATTCCCAGCCCGAAGGAGAGGGAGATGAGTCTTGACAACTGAAAAAACAAAAACAATTATAAAGGAAAATATCAAATCAAATAAATCATATCCTTTACCTAACTTGGCACCCTCTCCTTTGGAGAGGGCTGGGGAGAGGAACTAAAAAATCACAATGAGCAAAAATATCATCTTAACGAATCTGGAAATTGAGCATAAAATAAAAAGAATTGCCTACCAAATCTATGAAACCTTTGTAGACGAGGAAGAAATTGTCATTGCTGGAATTGCGACAAACGGCTTTACTTTTGCAAAAAAAATAGCCTTGGCCTTAGAAACCATTTCGCCTATTAAAGTTTCGCTTTGTGAAGTACAAACTAACAAACAAAATCCCGAATTACCAATTCACACTTCCTTATCAAAAGAGCAATATGCCAATAAAGGCTTAGTACTTGTTGACGATGTACTAAACTCAGGCACGACGTTGATTTATGCAGTAAGGCATTTTATTGACGTTCCTTTAAAAAAATTCAAAACAGCTGTCCTTGTAGATAGGAACCACAAAAAGTACCCTGTAAAAGCTGATTTTAAAGGAATATCACTATCTACTTCACTACTAGAACACGTACAAGTTGTTTTTGATGAAAACGGAGGAAATTACGCTTATTTAAGCTAAAAGACTAACTATATCCGTAACCGTCTGGTCGATTGTTTTATCATCAACAATCACCTTGTGCTGTGCGTGATTGTAATAAAAACTTCTGTCAAAGAGATGTTTTGCAATAAACTCTTTCATTTCTTCGTCACTTTTATCAGCAATAAGAGGACGTTTGCTTTTATTATGAGCTAATCTGTTGCATAAAGTTTCTATTGAAGCTTTGAGATAAACGGATACTACATTATCGCCTTTTAACAACTCATGATTATTTGCATAACAAGGAGTTCCTCCACCCAAACCTATTATTAAATTATTAGGAGAATTTAATAATTCGATAAAAACTTCGTGTTCTAGTTTTCTAAAATAAATTTCCCCATGCTTTTCAAAAATGTCATTAATTGACAAATTTATTTTCTCTTCGATCTTTTTATCTAAATCTACAAAAGGGATTTCGATAATTTTTGACAGCTTATTTGCAATTGTAGACTTACCACAACCCATATAACCTAATAATATAATTTTTTTCATTTGAATAAAACCTTACAAATTAAGGTGTTGAGTGATTTTGTTAAAAAAAGACAAATTTATAATAAAATTGCTTGGAAAACTCCAAAATAAGTCCTTATATTTGCACCCGCATTCAAGGAAAGAAAATGACTCGATAGCTCAGTTGGTAGAGCACATCACTTTTAATGATGGGGTCCTGGGTTCGAGCCCCAGTCGGGTCACAAATTTGTGATCAAAACATACTTTTCTTGAAGCATTGACTCGATAGCTCAGTTGGTAGAGCACATCACTTTTAATGATGGGGTCCTGGGTTCGAGCCCCAGTCGGGTCACAAAATCGTAGAGACGTTGCAATGCAACGTCTCTACTTATTTTAGGCCACGTGGAGAAACGGTAGACTTGCCATCTTGAGGGGGTGGTGCTCGAAAGGGCGTGTGGGTTCAAATCCCACCGTGGTCACAATAAAAAATGCTTCAAAAAAAATCAAGTATATACGATTCTTTTTGAAGCATTTTTATTTTGTAAGCAAAGCTTTAAAGAAAAAAAAAGAAAAATTATTGATTTTGTTTTTTTATAAAAAAGTTAAAAAACAATATTTTAACACACTTCTATTACTTCCTGCAGCGTCTCCATTTCAGAAAATTTCTTTCAGTTTTATTAAAAAAAACATTAGTATTAAAACCCCAATGGACAAACTTGCAATCATAACAAAAAAAGTCCCTAAATATAGAAATACCCTATTGTTTCTATCCTTTATTACGCTCTGTTTATTATTTTGTTTTACGTGTTCAGTGGCACCCATATTCAATTCATTAATATCTCCTTAATGAAGATTTTATATATTTCAAAGAAACAAGCATTAAGTTGTTTTTACAATACCACCTTTTAGTGATTTTCTTCTTCTAAATTTAAAATAAATTACAATTCTATTCGTTAATTAAATAACTAATATAAGGATTGTAACTTTATGAATCAGTACTTTTATTTTTCTAAAAATTCGCCCCAAATTACAAACCTAGATTATCTATGAAAAAACTAATCCTCCTCACATTATTATTAAGCTCCTTCGTTGGATGGAGTCAAGACCCAGTTGCTTATGATTTTTTTGACAAAGCCTTAAAAAAAGCTGCCTCCGGAAACATCAAAGGATCAATTGATGATTATACTAAAGCCATCAAAATAGACCCCTTATTTGCCGAAGCATACTTAAATAGAGCACTCTCAAAACAAAAATTAGGAGATATAAAAGGTGCCTTAGCCGATGTCAATATAACTATCCAAATAGACCCAAAAAGAGGAGATGCTTACACTACACGTGCTGATATTAATTATAAATCAAAAAATTACAAGGGCACTATTGAAGATTGCACTCAATCTATCATTTTAAACCCAAAAGATTATATCGCTTACAACCTTAGAGGACTATCCAACATACATATTGAAGATAAAAAAAATGCGTGTGCTGATTTCTCCAAAGCCATTCAATATGGAAGTCAAAGCGCCGTTAAAAACAAAAAAATGTTTTGTAAGTAATCATTTTGATTCTTATTAAAACAATAAAAAAAGCGTCCTGACACAGAATCAGGACGCTTTTATAATTTAATAAATAACTATTTCATTAATTGTTGCAAAGGTTTGAGTTGTTCTAAATCAATATTTGATTGTTTTAACACGCTTATCATGGCCATGATATTTGTAGGATTCATATCTTTTCCCAGAATTCGAACCACTGCAAAACCGGCTTCTTTTTTATTGGCAAAAAAAACAAACTCTTCAATATGCTCATCTGAGCCTACATAACTTACTGAAGCACCTTCTTTTCCAGAACTAAATTTCATGAGTTGCTGGTATTTTTTATCCTTTAGAATCAAATTGACTTTAGCGCGTTCTACATCAAATTGTGCTTTGTTTGCAGCATCTAATTTGAAGGCCAAAACATTCATCTTATCAAAAGATTGTAAAGCTGTTTTTTGTTCTAATGACAATTTTGTTTTATCCACATTCAATATTTCAGGAGAAATATCTAACGCAACAAAGTTTTTGTTTTCAGTATTTTCAACAAAGTATTTCTGCAATGTCGGTTCTGAATTGCAACTGAACAAAAACAAACTAAAAAGCAATGCAATACTATAAATAGGTTTCATTTTACTTTTTACCTTTGGTTGCTTTCTTCAAATCGTCACCACCGGGAATTCTCATTTTGTCCGTAAGGATAGAAATCTCACTCAAGTCAAAATCTCCGGTTAAGGACATTAAAACCGTGTCGTCATTTTTGACCCCTTCGATAAACATCAACAACTCTTTTATTTGAGAATCTTTTGCTCCTGATTTTACTAAAATTTTGATGTTTTTACCGCTATCATTTACACGCATCAATTCTTCAAGACCTGCAGTTTTTATATACTTATCCGCAGCAACTTTCATTTCGCCTTCTACTCTGGTACTTTTAGTGGTAAAGACTTTTAGGTTGTCTAACTTTTTTATCAAATTCAAGTATTGCTGTGTTTCTTTATCAGAAGTATCCACTTTTACTTTACTCATCAAGTCAAACATTTTTTTATTGACAATGATTGAAGTAACATCATCTTGTCCATCGAATTTATCAAAAGCCGCTTGTGCGAAAAATGGACTCGAAACTAATACTGCTACTAGTGTTATTATATTTTTTTTCATTTTTTTATATTTATTATTGTTTAAAAATTAATTCTTTTGAATCTTGGTATTCTTTAATGTAATATACACTTTCTATGCCAAGGTTTACATTATTCGATAATAATGCTAATGCTTTTTGAGTTTCTCTAAGAGCAATCTCTGGATCGTCATAAGTTCCTAAATCCTGTTTCTCATTTGCATTATCATAATTATAAAAAACATACGTCCCTATTCCCAGAAAAACAATTACTGAAGCCGCAATAGGCAACCACACTACATAACGTTTCTTAGATTGTAGTGGAATTTCTTGCTTCAACATTTGCTCCTTTGCAAGCGGAAAATAACCAAACATAGGCTTGTATTGTTCTAAATGCAGCGCAACATCCAGTGAAGAAAAATAATTACGTAATTCATTTTCTTCGGCAATACTGGTTTCTCCTTGAAAGTATTTTTCTAAAAGTATTTCTATTTTATTTAATTCCATGGCTATGTGTTTTTATCATGCTTTCTCTTATCGTTTTCCTGGCTCTTGAAAGTGCTACACGAATTGCGGTTTCATTCATATTAGTTATTTCAGCGATTGCTGCAAATTCATATTGTTCTACATCCCGCATTTGTATTAATAATCTTTGTTGTTCCGGCAACTGGTTTATTATTTTTTCAACCCAATTCAAACTGTCTATGTCTTCTACTTTTTTATCCAAACTGGGTTGGTTATCCGTGAAATTATTATGAACAATTTTGATGTTTCCCGCTCTTTTTGATTTCAACTGATCCAAACAATAATTTTTTGTCATTGTCATTGCAAAAGCTTCAACACTATTAAAGCTATCTAAACTTTTATTTTTGTCCCATAATTTAACCCAAACTTCCTGAGTCGCGTCTTCTGCTTCTTCTGTACTTATGAGCAGTCGCTTTGCCAGCCGAAAGACTTTGTCCTTGAATGGAGATATTAGCTGCACAAACTCATTTTGATTCATAAAGAGTATTTATTAAAACGGTTATGCAATCAAGACGATTCATATTTCTTTTTGTTACAAAAAAATATAAAATAAAAACTAAAGTTAGTATTTTTACGTTTATAAAAGATATTGAATCCCAAAACATGAAAAAAACATACCTACTTTCACTTGTATTACTTCTATCTCTTTTTACTTTCCAAAGTTGTCAAGACAATGATGACATAGCTACACCAGTAAACTTAGATGTTCAGGATTTTATTTGGAAAGGCTTAAATCAATACTATTTATGGCAAGCTGATGTACCCAACTTAGCTGATGACCGATTTGCAAATCAAACAGAGTTAAATACTTTCTTGAAAGGATATCCAGTTCCGGAAAATTTATTTAATGCTTTGAGAGTTGATAAAACCATTGATCGATTCAGTTGGATTGTAGACGATTATTTAGAGCTTGAAGGAGCACTTCAAGGTACCACAAAAAACGATGGTGTTGATTTTGGTTTAAGTTATAAACCAGGAAGTACTACTGAAATATTTGGATATGTTCATTATATTATTGCAAATTCAGATGCTTCTACCAAAAGCATCAAGCGTGGCGATTTTTTTACTGCAATAAACGGAACACAACTTACTATAAGCAATTACCAAGCACTTTTAGCCGCTGATAGTTACACGTTAAATATGGCTGACTACAATGGAACGACTATTGTTCCCAATGGAAAATCTGTGGTGTTGACGAAAAGCGTTTTATCCGAAAATCCAATTTTAATCAACAAAGTAATAACTTCCGGTTCCCATAAAATAGGATATTTAATGTACAATGGCTTTTATGCCAGTTATGATACTCAATTAAATGATGCTTTTGCTTCTCTAAAATCACAAGGAATTACTGACTTGGTTTTAGATTTACGTTATAATGGCGGTGGCTCTATAAAAACTGCTACACGATTAGCAAGTATGATAACAGGGCAATTTACTGGACAAGTCTTTGCAAAACAACAATGGAATGCTAAAATCAATAGCTATTTTGAAACGAATAGTCCTGAATCTTTAAAAAACAACTTCACTGACAAAATAGGGACGGCGGCTATAAATAGTTTAAATTTAACCAAAGTTTATATTCTAACGACCAAAAACACCGCTTCGGCAAGTGAATTGGTAATTAACGGATTAAAGCCTCACATCACTGTTGTACAAATTGGTGATGTGACAACCGGAAAAAATGTTGGATCAGTTACACTATATGATTCCCCTACTTTTGGCACTGAAAACAGAAACCCAAATCACCGATACGCTATGCAACCAATTGTATTAAAAATAGTAAATTCGGTTGGTTTTGGTGATTACTTTAATGGATTGCAACCTGATTACTTGTTAAAAGAAACCGTGACTACTTATGGAGTTCTTGGTGACATCACAGAACCTTTATTGAGTACTGCGATTGGTAAAATCACTGGAACAGCTAAAATGCTGAAAAAAAACCCAGAAAAAGATTTTAATTATTTTAAAGACGCAAAATCTATAAATGGGCTGCAAAACCAGATGTATATTGAAAAAGCACCCGAAGGCCTTTTGAAAGTTTTGAAATAATTTTAAAAAAGTTACATACTAAAACAATGTTTTTCAAGTTAATATCTAATAATCAATATTTTAAATACAAATCAAATGAAAAACACAATTAAAGTAATCTTGTTCTTAATTACAATTATTTCTTTTTCATTTGCAAGCCCTAAACGTTTAGAACTAAAGAAAATAAATATTGTTATTGATGCAAGTCATGGCGGAAATGATTTTGGAGTAACTTCTAACTCAATTACTGAAAAGCAAATTGTAGAACAAATCACTAAGAAAATAAAATCCTCAAATAATAATGTTGTGATTCATCTTACTAGATATGAAGATGATTTTATATCCCTTGAAGAAAGAACTGATTTTATAAATAAAATCAAACCGGATTTAGTTTTATCCCTACATGTAAATGCAAGCTTAAATAATAAAACATCAGGCTTGGAGTTTTATGTTGCAAAAGAGACTGAGTTTTTTGAAAAATCAAATGAGATAGCAGGAAAATTAAATAAAAAATTTTCAGAGAATACTAATTTAAAAATGTTAGGCATAAAAACTGGACCTTTTTATATTCTAAAAAAATCAGATGTTCCTGCAGTAATTATTGAACTTGGTTATTTAACCAATGAAAATGATAAAAAATATTTGATTGATGACAACGAGCAAAACAAAATGGCTAAATCCATTTCAGAATTTATTTCAGCAATGGAATAAAAATAACACCTATAAAAAAAGGCTTTCAGTAGAGAAAGCCTTTTTTATTAAACAAAAATCAATCTTATAAATTGATATTCAATCCAAACTTGAAGTTTCTTCCAAGAGAACTATACCCAACGTTTTCAACAAAATCAGCATTCAAAATATTAGTTACTGCACCAAAAATTGACAATCTGTTTTTTACCAATTCATAACGAAGAGAAGAGTTTACTAATTGATACGAACCTAAAACAATTTTTTGAGTAGTGTAGGTATTTCCATCAAAGAAAGCATCATTTCTACTATCAACATATTGGTAATTTACATTAAAAAACAATCTGCTGTTAATTTGAAAATCCAAAGATGAATTTACTTTATGCTTTGGAATCAATCGGTTTAATGCTTCATCCACTTGCGTAAAAGTATAATTAGAATTCCATTTGATTTTTTTGCTCAAGGCAAATGACAATTCGGTTTCTACTCCTTTTGCTTTATTCAATCCGTCAATATTGATATAATTAGAATCATACGTTACCGGATTAGTATAAAACCCAATAAAATTAGTTTGCTCACGATAAAAACCAACAGCATTTAATTTGATTTTTTTATCCAAAAAGCGCATTTCAAAACCCGCTTCGATAGTACTATTTTTCTCTGGTTTTAAATTTGCATTTCCATATTCAGAATACAGTTGGTATAAACTTGGCGCTACAAAAGCAGTACTGTAAGAAGCTACAATTTTCAATGGAATAGATTTAAAATCAAAAGAAGGATTTACATTATACACCAATTGATTTCCATACTGACTGTGAATATTCAAACGCGCTCCTGCATTAAGATTCAAACCAAAATCTGAAGTAAAAACTCCCGTCACATAAGGATCAATCATATTAAATTTAGTACTTTCCTTAGCAATATTCCCATAGGGAGTTACGCTATTCATGTCATGAAACTGATATTGAACTCCAGTAACAAAAAACAAGGATTCCATAACTTCATATTTGTTATATCCATCAACGTTCACACTTCTTGAATTATATTCAGAATCCCCAACCGAGTTAGAACTGCTATCAAAATCTTGGTACGAACGAGTTATTTTGTTAAAGCTTGAATTCAATATAAACTCTCCTTTAGTGTATTTATATTTTGGCGAAAAACCAAAACGGAATTGCTCTGATGTAGTATGATTCAAATCAGTATCATTAGAACCTGTATTATCAAAACCACCATCATAATCGTTGTTGATTTTATCATAGTTAAAAAAGAAATCTAATTTCAATTGGTCCGTTGCTTTGTATCCTAATTTTGCCAAATAATTGATACGCGAAAAACGGTCATCTTCATAATTTACAGTTGAATTTGGTACTGCAATTTGAGAGATCCCTTTTGTTTCAGTACTATTCAACGAAGTAAAATAATTAACTTTCTTAACATTTCCATTCACCGAAAAACCTTGATTAAAATTTTGAGCACTTGTTTTACTGCTAAGTGCAGTATTATTAGTTCCCATGTCCAAATAAGCATTTCCAACAATAGCTTTTTTACCTGATTTTTTCAAAGTAATACTAATCACACCAGTCGCTGCACCTGAACCGTATAGAGTACTGGCAGCACCTTTCATAATTTCAATGCTTTCCACCTGATCAACAGGAAGCAAACGTAAATCATATTCAAAACTAATTCCGGATGCATCATTGACAGGAATTCCATCAATAAGAATAAGTACTTGTTTGTTTTTTCCTCCTCGAATGTAGTAGCCTAAATTCTTTCCGTTAACACTTTGATTTCCATTAATTTCTAAACCTGCAACTGAACTTAGGATTACTGCAATACTTTGACCGGCTTTCTTTTTTAAATCCTCAGCAGTAATTTTAGTAATCACTTTCCCTGATTTTTCCTTTGGCAAAGCAAATTTGGAGTCAGAAACAACTACTTCCTTCAATTCATTTTGAGAAGAAATAGTTTCTTTTTGTTGCGCAAAAGCACAAGTAGTCATTAGTACGCACAACGCACTAATACGAACGATTTTGTTGTTCATTTTAATAAAACATTTAGTAACAGCTATACTATTTAGGCTGATACATGACTAAAAAATGGGAGAAAAGCATAGAATTACCCATACCCAAACCTTTTTTCCCGAAAGTTTGATACTCGATGTAATAGGCAGGTCTCCTGGCTTGCGTCTTGTTGTTTACCTTCTCATTCTTAATTTGGAATTTTAAATTTATTCCTAATTTTAGAACAATGGTTTTGTATATAACAACAAGCTTTATAGCTTACAGTTGCGGGTACAGCGTGAGATTTTTGAATTTTTATTTACGAATAATGATTTCGGATATAAAATCTAAAATCGTTAATCTTCAATCACTCTCTTCCCTTTTAATGCTGATTTGAAAAAACAAAACAGCAACCTCAATACGGGTGCAAATATAACCTTATCATTTGAATAAAAAATAAAAATTGATTTTTAAAAAGGATTAAATATACCTTTGTGCTTTCTGAAAATCATGTTATGAAAACCATTTTTTTAAAATTTACCTTCTTTTTATTTGTTATTTTCTTTGGCGGATGTAAGCATAATAACGACACTTCAAGTATTAGAATTGCTTCTTCAAAAAACGAAGTTCTCTATGCCAAAGGCTTGAAAATCTACAAATATGAAGGGTATTCAATCGTTAAAATAACAAATCCTTGGCCTGAAGCCAAAGAAAATTTTACCTATATTTTACAAGAAAAAAACGGAATCATTCCAGATAGTTTGAAACAGTTCACCACGATTCAAATTCCTATAAAATCGATTGTTGTTACCTCAACCACACACATTCCGGCTCTCGAAATGTTAGGAGTCGAAAACACTTTGATTGGTTTTCCAAATACTGATTATATTTCTTCTGAGAAAACCCGCAAATTAATTGATTCCAAAAAAATCAGGGAGGTGGGGACAAATGAAACCTTAAATACCGAAGTTCTAATTGACATGGCTCCAGATGTGATTGTTAGTTTTGGTTTAAACAACAGCAATCCAGCTTTAGATAATTTACAAAAAAGTGGCTTAAAAGTGATGATCAATGGCGATTGGACGGAGCAATCTCCACTAGGAAAAGCAGAATGGATTAAGTTTTTTGGCGCACTGTATGGATTGGATTCTAAAGCAAATACCATTTTTTCTGAAATCGAAAAAGAATATACTAATACCTTGGCTTTAGCAAAAAAAGCAACATCAAAACCTACCGTTCTAAGCGGCGCTATGTTTCAGGATCAATGGTATGTTCCTCAAGGCGAAAGCTGGGCTTCAATATTTCTAAAAGATGCTCAATCTAATTATTTATGGTCTGACAGTAAAGGAACCGGCAGTTTGCCTTTGCCCTTTGAAACTATTTTAGAAAAAGCTCAAAATGCTGAATATTGGATTGCTCCAGGTGACTTTTCTTCGTTGAAACAAATGAATGAAAGCAATCCGCATTACAGTGAATTCACCTCGTTTAAAAATAAAAAAGTATATTCGTACGGCATAAATAAAGGTGCAAAAGGAGGGATTTTATATTTCGAATGGTCTCCTACCCGCCCCGACTGGGTATTGAAAGATTTGATTAAAATTTTTCACCCCGAATTGTTACCAAATCACAAACTTTTTTTCTTTCAGAAATTAGAATAAATTGACTAAAACTAACCGAAATACAGTTCTTTTTATACTCCTAACCATCGGAGTCGTGATTTTATTTTTAGTGAACATCAGTTTGGGATCAGTTTCTATTCCTTTAAAAGAAGTTTTTAATAGTTTAACTGGCGGGAATTCCAGTAAAGAAGCTTGGGAATATATCATCATCAATTACCGTTTACCCAAAGCAATTGCAGCTATTCTTGTTGGAATGGGATTGTCTGTCAGTGGATTATTAATGCAAACTTTATTTAGAAATCCATTAGCAGGACCTTATGTTCTGGGATTGAGTTCCGGTGCGAGTTTAGGCGTTGCGATGGTCATTTTAGGTGCTGGTTTTTTACCTCCATTTATAGCAACACTTTTACTTTCGTCCTACGGAATTATTTTGGCATCCAGTTTGGGCAGTTTTTTGGTTTTATTAGCAGTTTTAGCAGTTTCACATCGCTTACGAGATACAATGGCTATCTTGATTGTAGGATTAATGTTTGGAAGTTTAACCAGCTCAATTGTTGGAACATTAACGTATTTCAGCACTGCAGAACAACTGCAAAAATTCACCTTCTGGTCTTTAGGAAATCTTGGCAATTTGTCTTGGACATCAATTGCACTTTTATCAATCTGTGTAGCGATTGGTTTACTTCTCAGTGTGTTCAGCATTAAACCATTAAACTCGCTGCTTTTAGGAGAAAATTACGCCCGAAGTTTAGGGTTGAATTATAAAAAATCAAGACTTATTATCATTTTTGCCACCAGTATTTTAGCAGGAAGTATTACTGCTTTTGCGGGTCCAATTGCCTTTATAGGATTAGCCGTGCCACATATTGCAAAATTGGTTTTTCAAACCAGTAATCACACTATTTTGTTTTGGAGCACCATTCTTTTTGGTGCTATTATCATGCTTATTTGCGATAGTATCTCGCAGCTTCCCGGTAGTGATATTACATTACCCATTAACGCAGTAACTTCTATTTTTGGAGCACCCATTGTGATTTGGTTATTAATTAGGAAACGTAAAATAATGGGATAATGGAAAATAAAATCATCTTACAGGCTTCTCAAATCAGCATTGGTTATTCTCATAAAAAAGAAAATACCGTAGTTGCTTCGAATATCTCTATTACTTTAAAAAAAGGAAAACTTATTGCCTTAATTGGTGCAAATGGAATTGGAAAATCAACACTTTTACGAACAATAACCGGTATTCAAAAAACAATTTCAGGAACGGTTTTGCTTAATGGCACAAGTATCCATGAACTAAACGCTTTAACTTTGGCGCAAAATCTAAGTGTGGTTCTGACCGAAAAATTACCACCCAGTAATTTAACCGTTTTTGAACTCATTGCTTTAGGAAGACAACCTTATACCAATTGGATTGGAAAATTAACTGATATAGATATCGTAAAAGTGAATGAAGCGATGGTACTTACCCAAATCAGTCATTTAACAACAAAAAAACATTATGAGATCAGCGACGGGCAATTACAAAAAGTATTGATTGCACGAGCTTTGGCACAAGATACACCGTTAATAATTCTCGATGAACCTACTACCCATTTGGATTTATTACACAAAGTAGCTTTATTCAAACTTTTAAAAAAACTGACTCATGAAACTGGAAAATGCATTTTATTTTCTACTCATGATATTGATATGGCAATACAATTGAGTGACGAAATGATCATTATGACACCTGAAACAGTGCTTCAAGACGAGCCTTGTAGTTTTATTTCAAAAGGAAGTTTCAATACCTTATTCAAAGATGAACATATCGTTTTTGATGCTGATAAAGGAAAATTCATGATTATTTAACCAGTCTGTTTTTACTACAAAGGCATTCTTTTAGCCACAAAAAAAGTTTTAAAAACTAAAACTATATAGTTGTGTCTCCTGAAATTTATAGCCGAGCGCTAAATATTTCTCAAACTCCTTTTAATAAATTTATACTCACTGTTGCTATAGCAGCATCTGGAAATCTCCTGAAGAAATTAGTATCCGGATACAATCCGGCTTCAGCAGCTATCTTGTGTAAAACAGGAATTTCGACTATATATTGGTCTGAAAAACCATGCGTGGCATCATAAGCCGTGGCAGCCGTTTTTCCTAAATTAGCAGCAGTCAAACTTGGCGCAATAGTATGTAATTCAATCATTAACAACCCAAATTTCTTAACGTAAGGAGACCATTTATTCAAATGTTCCAATAGATTATCTTCAACTAAACTATTACTGATTCGTTCTCCTCTATGCACAAAGGCTCCTGTTGAATGACTCACTCGTTCTTTGGTAATCTGTTTTGGCATTTCCCAAATTCGGTTATGATCCAAAAAGGTTCTTACATTCAGTAAATCTTTCAAATCAATGTTATAATTTTCCAATAAATCATTGGCTAACAAATCCGGTTGCCCAATATCTCCCCAAATTACCTTGGCCCAAATATCGGCTTTGATTAAATTGGCTCGGGTTACTTTTAACGCTGCCTGATTATAATCAGCACCTACAAGGAATAAAGGATAATCATCGAGCAATTTACCGCGTAAGGTCTGTCTTTCGATTACTGTATAAATGTGTTCAATAAATGCTCCATTCCCACAACCCATATCCAGAATTCCTTTGGGCTGGTCTTCTATTGGTAAATTAAATAATTTGATAATAATCTCATCTACTACTTTAAAATAAGTATCGTGCGCACCGCCACTTCCCCAAACATTCATTTCTCGATCCACGTGAATTTCATCTCCCCCTTCAGCAACTGTTCGAAGTATATTTGGGTTACCAAAAATCAAATCCTCCATTTTACTGAAAGTAGGCAAATAGGAAACCGTCACTCCATAAGCAGTAGCTCTTTTGGCAAAAAACAACCCCTTTTCCGTAAACTGGTAGTTGCCTTTTTTTTGGGTAAACCAATCTAAATCAACAAAGAAATCGAGTATGATTTTAAAATTTTCGGGAGATTTATGGAATTCTTCAGGACGGAAAGAAATCTCCATAAAATATTTATGGAACATGCCGCTCATACCCAATCTTACTAATATTGGTCCAACCAAACAACCTTCAATATGTGTTAGGATTTGATGCTGAATTTCATTAGTCAGCGTATCATTCGAAAATGAAATTCCGTATTTTTTTTTATATAAATCGAAAATTAAACCCAATCGAGCGAATGGAATATCATCTAATAATCGTGTGTGAAATTGCATCGAGAAATGGAGCAAATCCAGTACATCTTCATATAAATAGAACATCGAAAAAGCAATCGTACTTTTATCGTTTATGCTGAATTTAATTTGGTTTGTAGTGGTATTGATATGATAATCCATAAATCCTTGCGAACATAAAACACGTAAACCTACATTGAGATAACCTTCATTGGCTTTAAAATGTGTCGTAAGTTCCGCAAGTGTGACTTCTTTTTTATCAAGAATATAGGACAGCACTCCTTTTTCATGCAAAACATACGCTACCGGAGCAGTAACCAAACCATCTAAATGTTTGAAAATGGTGCTTCTAAGAGTAATTTTATCAATCATAAAAGTAAGTTTTAAAGGAGAAAAAACACAATTAGATTCAGAATAACCTACTCAAATATATGAAAATATCATCTAAAAAAAATCTATTATGATTCTATTTCTCGGTACAGACGTTGCAATGCAACGTCTCTACAAACCGATTTGTCTCTTTGCTTCGCCAATAACAAACGCAACAGAATTTGCAATATTAAAACTTCTAATTAATGGTGACATAGGAATTGTCAGATGATTGGGAAATTCGTCTAAAACAGCTTCGCTCAAACCCTTACTTTCTTTCCCAAAAACCAACCAATCTCCATCCTGAAAATCATTCTCCAAATACGATTTTTCAGCGTGGGAACTCATCAGAAAAACTCGGGATAAATCAGGAATTTGTGCTTTCCATTCGGCTACATTTTGATATTCTGTTACATCAAGATGCACCCAATAATCCAAACCGGAGCGTTTCAGGTTTTTATCATTAATAACAAATCCAAAAGGGTGAATTAAGTGCAAACGACTTTCAGTACCTACACACAATCGGCCAATATTTCCGGTATTATTTGGGATTTCAGGTTCTACTAAAACAATGTTTAACATATTTGAGGTTTTGGGTTTTGGGTTTTGGATTCATTAATTTTCTATTTCGAAAGTTGCAACTTCCAAAACTTCTCCCGCTTGCAAATTATTGAGATGTACGTTTCCTATTCGAACACGAACCAAGCGCAAGGTAGGAAAACCAACAGCAGCAGTCATTTTTCGAACTTGGCGAAACTTTCCTTCATTGACTGTAATGGAAGCCCAGGAAGTTGGACCGTGACGTTCGTCCCGAATCTTTTTCCCTCTAGTTCCAAAAGCAGGAATTTCGTTTATCAAGAATGCTTTGCAAGGTTTGGTGATGTATTTGGTTCCATTGAAACCTATTTCCACCCCTTTTTGCAATTGCTCAATGGCTTCCTGATGAATAACACCATCGACTTGTACATAATATTCCTTGTCCACTTTTTTACTTCTAATGATTTCACTCATCATCCCGTCAGTAGTCAACAATAATAATCCTTCTGAATCTTCGTCAAGACGACCTATTGCCATAGTTGCTTTGGGGAAATCATACAATTCTCCCAGCAATTTCTTTTTTCTTTTTAATTCGTAAATAAACTGACTGAGATATCCGTAAGGTTTATGAAGGATGAAATGGGAATGAAGCATTATTTTAAATTTGAAACAAAAATACATATTTCTTCCTAAAAAGCAGTTGTTAACCAGATATGGCTTGAAAATCCATTCATACCAATAAAAATTCTACTTGTACAAGTTCAAATATTCTATATTTAAATTCCAAAATTGATATTATTCCTTACTTTTACTCCTAATAAAACAACCCTTTTTATGTCAAATATGCTTCCGTTTTTATTGATTTTCATCGTTGCTCTCGCTATTGGAATTTTCATTGGCAAACTCATTTTCTCTGCCCGATTCCAATCGGAAAAAATTAGTTTAGAAGAAAAATTAATTGCATTTTCTTCCCAATTCAATCAACTGAAAGAGCAAATTGCTACTGATAGAACAACCTTTGAAAAACAATTAGAAAACGCCAATACTGAAAAAGAAAGCATTCGAAATGAAAAAGACAGTTTAGCCATTCAGCTTTCTAAGAAAGAAGTTGATTTTGAGAATCTTTGGGAACGCAACAAGGAACAAAAAGAAGAAGTCGAGAAATTACAGGAAAAATTCACCAAGGAATTTGAAAATCTCGCTAACAAAATATTAGAAGAAAAATCCAATAAATTCACGGAACAGAACAAGGAGAACATGAAAAATATCCTGTCGCCTTTGCAAGATAAAATTCAATTGTTCGAAAAGAAAGTCGAAGACACCCACAAAGAAAGTATCGATTATCATGCGGCTTTGCGTCAACAGATTCTAGGCTTGCGAGAAATGAATATCCAAATGAGCAAGGAAACCCTCAACCTGACGAAAGCTTTGAAAGGCGACAGCAAGATGCAGGGAAATTGGGGCGAATTAGTTTTGGAACGTGTTCTTGAAAAATCAGGATTAGAGAAAGGCCGTGAATATGAAGTGCAACAAGCCTTCACTACCGAAGATGGAAATCGCGTCTTTCCTGACGTTGTCATTAATCTGCCTGACGGCAAAAAAATGATTGTCGATTCTAAAGTTTCTTTGACTGCTTATGAAAAATACATCAATGAGGAAGATGACGATGTAAAAGTTGGATTTTTAAAAGAACACGTTAACTCCATCAAACGCCACGTAGAGCAATTAGGAAATAAAAACTATCAAGATTTATATCAAATAGAAAGTCCTGATTTTGTTTTGCTTTTTATCCCAATAGAGCCGGCTTTTGCCATGGCGCTGAACGAGGATACAACACTATACAACAAAGCATTCGAGAAAAACATCGTTATTGTTACACCTGCTACTTTATTAGCCACTTTGCGAACGATTGACAGCATGTGGACCAACCAAAAGCAACAGGAAAACGCTTTGGAAATTGCGCGTCAGGCTGGAGCATTATATGATAAATTTGAAGGTTTTGTAGGTGATTTAATCAAAATTGGGAAGAAAATAGACGAAAGCAAAACTGAATACAGTGGCGCCATGAATAAACTGGTGGAAGGAAAAGGAAATCTAATTGTAAGTGTTGAGAAATTGAAAAAAATGGGAGCCAAAGCAAAGAAAGCACTTCCGGAAAGTATATTGAACAGAGCTGAAAAAGACGAAAATCAATTATTAAATTAAATGAAATGAAACGAATTTTAGGAATTATTTTAGGAATCGGCACGCTTGTTTTGATTTGCTATTTTGCATTTCTCTATTACGTTCCCTACAGCGAAGGCATTCGTTCAGGCGAACTCATCAAATTGAGTCATAAAGGAATGGCAATAAAAACATGGGAAGGGGAATTAAGTCAGGGTATTTCTGGAGCTCAAATTTTTAGTTTTTCTGTTTTGGATAGTGATAAAAAAGTGATTGACGATTTAAAAAAACTTCAAGGAAATTATGTGAAATTAACTTATGTAGAAAGATACAGAACATTTGCTTGGTGGGGAGAAACGAGATATTTTGTTACATCCGTTCAAAAAGAAACATCTCCTTTTAATCGAAAATAATTTTTATGAATACTACTTTTAAAACTGTTGCTTCATCAAATATCAGTATTTCAGAATTGATGCTGCCTTCTCACACTAATTTCAGCGGAAAGATTCATGGTGGTTATATTTTGTCTCTTTTAGATCAAATTGCATTTGCCTGCGCATCAAAATTTTCAGGGAATTATTGCGTGACCGCTTCAGTGGACACAGTAAATTTCCTTAAACCAATTGAAGTTGGAGAATTGGTTACGATGAAAGCCTGTGTGAATTATGTTGGTAAAAGTTCTATGATTATAGGAATTCGGGTTGACGCTGAGAATATTCAAACAGGAAAAACAAAACATTGTAATTCTTCTTATTTTACAATGGTTGCCAAAGACAAGGAAGGCAAAAGTGTTCCGGTTCCGGGTTTAATCCTCTCTAGTCTAAATGAAGTACGTCGTTTTTACAATTGCATCAAACAAATTGCCTTAAAAAAAGAAAAAAACCTACACGAAGAACAGTTTGATTATAGCTCTGCTGAATCGCTGGCAAGTCTAGAAAAGTACAATATACAATTAGACTTACACTAACCCGTTGGGTGTAATTAGTTTTGATGATAATTTTTCGTCAGTTCGAGTGATTTTCGATAGAAAATCGTATCGA
>JBJOQF010000262.1:0-5034 GCA_046050185.1 Bacteroidota bacterium | reverse complement strand
ATTTGCAGTCCGTTAGAAATAGCGGACTTTTTTATTGATATTGCCAGCGTAGCTCAGTTGGCTAGAGCAGCTGATTTGTAATCAGCAGGTCGTGGGTTCGAGTCCCTCCGCCGGCTCTAAAAATTTGTTTCCAAAGCGTTTGGAAATAGTTCTTTTAAAGTACTGGAAATCAATAAAAGGGGAGATACTCAAGCGGCCAACGAGGGCAGACTGTAAATCTGCTGTGTAAACTTCGCAGGTTCGAATCCTGCTCTCCCCACAAAATAAAGTTTAAGGCTTTCGGATTGTAAAGATTTGAAATTATTGAACTGGAAATGAAGATTTCTCTGCCGGTGTAGCTCAGGGGTAGAGTGCTTCCTTGGTAAGGAAGAGGTCTCGGGTTCAATTCCCGACATTGGCTCAAAATGTAATATTTGAACACTAATAAATTATAATAACTAAGATTAAAAATTAAGTAAAATGGCAAAAGAAAATTTTAATCGTTCCAAACCGCACTTAAATATAGGTACAATTGGACACGTAGATCACGGAAAAACTACTTTAACTGCAGCAATAACGAAAGTATTATCTGATGCTGGTTACTGTCAAGCAAAATCATTTGATCAAATTGATAATGCTCCTGAAGAAAAAGAAAGAGGTATTACAATTAATACATCTCACGTTGAGTATGAAACTGCTAATCGTCATTACGCTCACGTTGACTGTCCTGGTCACGCGGATTACGTAAAAAACATGGTTACTGGTGCTGCTCAAATGGATGGTGCTATTCTTGTTGTAGCTGCTACTGACGGACCAATGCCACAAACACGTGAGCATATCCTTTTAGGGCGTCAGGTAGGTATTCCTAGAATGGTTGTATTCATGAATAAAGTGGATATGGTTGATGATGAGGAATTACTTGAATTGGTTGAGATGGAAATCAGAGACTTGTTATCTTTCTACGAATATGATGGAGATAATGGTCCTGTTGTTCAAGGTTCAGCTTTAGGTGGATTGAATAATGATCCAGTTTGGGTACCAAAAATTCTTGAATTGATGGAAGCTGTGGATGCTTGGATTGAAGAGCCAGAAAGAGATGTTGCAAAACCTTTCTTGATGCCTGTTGAAGATGTATTCTCAATCACTGGTCGTGGAACTGTTGCTACAGGTCGTATCGAAACAGGTGTTGCTAATACTGGAGATCCAGTTGAAATCATTGGTATGGGAGCTGAGAAATTGACTTCTACTATTACAGGAGTTGAGATGTTCCGTAAAATCCTTGATAGAGGAGAAGCTGGTGATAACGTAGGTATTCTTTTAAGAGGTATTCAAAAAGAAGATATCAAAAGAGGAATGGTAATCTGTAAGCCAGGTTCAGTTAAACCACATGATAGTTTTAAAGCTGAGGTTTATATCTTGAAAAAAGAAGAAGGTGGACGTCATACTCCATTTCATAATAACTACCGTCCACAGTTTTATGTGCGTACAACTGACGTAACTGGAATCATTACTTTGCCTACAGGTGTAGAGATGGTTATGCCTGGGGATAACTTAACAATTGATGTTAAATTGCTTAGTGCAATTGCATTAAATGTAGGTTTACGTTTTGCAATCCGTGAGGGTGGTAGAACAGTAGGTGCAGGTCAGGTAACTGAAATAGCATAATTTTAAATAAATTTAAAACCAGTAACGCTTAAGTGTTGTTGCTGGTTTTCTCTTACGGGCGTAGTTCAAGGGTAGAATAGCGGTCTCCAAAACCGTTGATGGGGGTTCGAATCCCTCCGCCCGTGCAAATAAACTAAATCATAATGACAAAAGTTGTTAATTACATATCAGAAGCATTTGAAGAATTAAAGTCAAATGTAACTTGGCCGGCTTGGGCTGAGGTGCAACGTCTAACGATTGTTGTTGCTGTTTTTTCAGTATTATTCGCTTTGGCAACTTGGGGAGTAGATGAAATTTTCGCAAAAGCTTTGGCTGGGTTTTTTAACTGGATAAAAGCATAATTTTTTTGTTATGGCAGATAATAATATAAAAAAGTGGTATGTAGTTAGAGCAGTAAGCGGACAAGAAAATAAAGTGAAAGCGTACATTGAAACCGAAATCGCAAGATTAGGAATGGGTGATTATGTTTCGCAAGTTCTAGTTCCTACTGAAAAAGTAGTTACTGTCAAAGAAGGAAAGAAAATAATCAAGGATAAAGTTTATTTTCCTGGTTATGTTATGATTGAGGCGAATCTAATAGGTGAAATACCTCATATTATCAAGTCTATAACAAGTGTTATTGGTTTTTTAGGTGAAATTAAAGGTGGTGAACCTGTCCCATTAAGACTTTCTGAAGTTAATAGAATGTTAGGTAAAGTAGATGAGTTAGCTGTAAATACAGATACTCGTGCAATTCCTTTCAATATTGGTGAAACTATTAAGGTTATTGATGGTCCTTTCAATGGTTTCAATGGAACTGTTGAGAAAATCAATGAAGAAAAGCGTAAACTAGAAGTGATGGTTAAAATTTTCGGAAGAAAAACACCATTAGAGTTAAGTTTTATGCAAGTTGAAAAAGTATAATTTTTTGTTACATCTATAATATCCATTACAATCGCTTCCAATGATTGTAGTGTTAAATTTTTTAAAAAATGGCTAAAGAAATTAGTAAGGTAGTTAAACTACAAGTTAAGGGAGGTGCTGCGAACCCGTCGCCACCGGTTGGACCTGCTTTAGGAGCTGCTGGGGTAAACATCATGGAATTCTGTAAGCAATTTAATGCTAGAACTCAAGATAAACCCGGCAAAATATGCCCAGTACAAATTACTGTGTATAAAGACAAATCATTTGATTTTGTTGTAAAAACTCCTCCAGCAGCTGTTCAGTTAATGGAAGCTGCAAAGCTAAAATCTGGTTCTGGTGAGCCTAATCGTAAAAAAGTAGCTAGTGTTACTTGGGAACAAATTAGAGCTATTGCTGAAGACAAGATGCCGGACTTAAATGCATTCACTATGGAGTCTGCTATGAGTATGGTTGCTGGAACAGCTAGATCTATGGGTATAACTGTATCAGGAGACGCTCCTTTTTAATTAAGAGAAAGACATGGCAAAATTGACAAAAAAGCAAAAAGAGGCTGCTTCAAAAATTGAAAAGAACAAACTATACTCTTTAAAAGATGCTGCGGCATTAATTAAAGTTATAGCTTCTGCAAAATTTGATGAGTCTGTTGATATCGCAGTTCGTTTGGGTGTAGATCCAAGAAAAGCAAATCAAATGGTTAGAGGTGTGGTAACATTACCTCATGGAACTGGTAAAGATGTTAAAGTATTAGCATTGGTTACTCCAGATAAAGAAGCGGAAGCTTTAGCAGCTGGTGCAGACTATGTTGGTCTTGATGATTATTTACAAAAAATAAAAGATGGTTGGACAGATGTTGATGTAATTATCACGATGCCTGCTGTTATGGGTAAATTAGGTCCGTTAGGTCGTATTTTGGGGCCTAGAGGTTTGATGCCTAATCCTAAAACAGGTACTGTAACTATGGATGTTGCAAAAGCTGTTCAAGAAGTTAAAGCTGGTAAAATCGATTTTAAAGTTGATAAAACTGGTATTGTACATGCAGGAATTGGTAAAGTTTCTTTTGGAGCTGAGCAAATTTATGACAATGCACACGAAATTATTCAAACATTAATCAAACTTAAACCAACTGCTGCTAAAGGTACCTACATTAAAGGTATTCACCTTACAAGCACTATGAGTCCTGCTATTGCATTAGACCCAAAAGCAGTATAATTGGTAGTTAAAAATTTTTAGTATGACTAGAGAAGAAAAATCAATCGCGATTGAAAATTTAACTGCGCAGTTAGCTGGTACAAATATCATTTATGTATCTGATATTTCTGGTTTAAACGCAGAAACAACTTCAAACTTACGTAGAGCTTGTTTTAAAGCTGGTATCAAATTGGAAGTTGTAAAGAACACTTTGCTTGCAAAAGCAATGGAAGCTTCTGCTAATGACTATGGTGATTTACCAACAGTTTTGAGTGGTAATAGTGCTATATTTATTTCTGATGTTGCTAACGCACCTGGAAAAATTATCAAAGATTTCCGTAAGAAATCTGATAAACCAGTTTTAAAAGGAGCTTTCATCAATAATGAAATTTACATTGGAGATAATCAATTAGATGCATTAGCAACTATTAAATCTAAAGAAGAGTTACTTGGAGAACTTATTGGATTATTACAATCTCCGGCTCAAAGAATTATTTCAGCTTTACAAAACAAATTCGCAGGTAGCGAAGAAGAAACTGAAGCATAATAATTCATTTCAGGGAATTAATTTCCTTGTTGCTTAATTAGCGCACAATAAACAAAATATAATTTTACAAATCATTTTAAACGATAGAAAAAATGGCAGATTTGAAACAATTCGCAGAACAATTAGTTAACCTAACAGTTAAAGAAGTTAACGAATTAGCAACAATATTAAAAGACGAGTATGGTATCGAGCCTGCTGCTGCAGCTGTAGTAGTTGCTGCTGGTGGTGGAGAAGGTGCTCAAGAAGAGGCACAAACTGAATTTACAGTTGTATTGAAAGAAGCTGGTGCTTCTAAATTAGCAGTTGTGAAATTAGTAAAAGAACTTACAGGTTTAGGTCTTAAAGAAGCTAAAGATGTAGTTGACGGTGCTCCATCAAACGTAAAAGAAGGTGTTTCTAAAGAAGAGGCTGAAGGTCTTAAAAAATCATTAGAAGAAGCTGGAGCTGTAGTTGAGCTTAAATAATTCAACTCGGTTTTAAGAACTAGGTTTAGGTCCTGAGTCGATACTCAAAGGCCTAAACCATTTTTCGTATAATAAAATACATTAAATTTTATTATCAAATAGTTTAATATACGAAAGAGTTTTTGATCAATACGAAGAAAAAAAATTGAGCTGAATTTATAAGCTTATTTTTAAAGATGTATTGGTTTTAAAAAGAAAGTATAAACTACGCAGTGTGTTTTTACACAAAAAAAATTACTTTTTTTTAATCAAAATTTTGTCCATTGATGATAACAAATCAGACTGAAA
>JBJOQF010000261.1:0-3129 GCA_046050185.1 Bacteroidota bacterium | reverse complement strand
CGATTATTATTTCACAAAGTCAATAAATAAGAAAACCCATGAATGACGTTTTTTCCATAAAAGAAGCCATACATAAAATAGAACATTTTTGCGCCTATCAAGAACGTTGTCATGAAGAAGTGGTGCAAAAATTGAGAAGTATGAAGATGGATTCTGAAGAAATTGACACCATTATGGTTCATCTTATCAGTGATAATTTTCTCAACGAAGAACGCTTTGCCCGTAGTTTTACCAGAGGAAAACACCGCATCAAACATTGGGGAAAAATTAGAATTGTAAACGAATTAAAGGCAAAAAAAATAACACAAACTCTGATTAATATTGCATTAAAGGAAATCTCTCCTGAAGAATATGCATCAACTTTTCACACGTTAGCCGAAAGACATTGGGAATCTATTCGAGAAACTAATTTGCTAAAAAAAAGAAAGAAATTCTGTGATTATATGTTGCGCAGAGGATTTGAAAGTAATTTAATCTTTGAAAAAGTCAAAGAACTGGAGAATTTAAAAGAGGAATAAAAACAGGATCAATCTTAACTATAAACTCAAAAGCACACTCACAGCATTTCCTCCAAAACCAACTGCATTTATCAATACTTTTCTAATCGGTTTTGTCTGTAATTGTGCTTCCGCAAAAGGGACTCCGATGAACTTATTGTGTTGCATCATCATAATGGCTAATTCCATACTGAGTATTCCTGAAGCACCAAAAGTGTGTCCAATTTTCCATTTATTGGTAGTCAATAAAGGAAGATTTTCTCCAAAGACTTTCTCAATCGCTCTATATTCAGTCAAATCGCCTTTCATGGTTCCTGGAGCATGCATTACAATGGCATCAACTTCAGATAAATCTATATTTTTCAAAGCCATTTTCATTGATTTCTGAAAGCAAGTCGCTTCTGCCGAAATGGAAATATTATGTTCCAAAATTTCTGTTGCATATCCAATTCCTGCAATATAAGCCAGTGCGTTTTCTTTTTTACCCATTTCAAGACAACAAACTCCGGCACCTTCGCCAAGAATCATAGTGCTTTGTTTCTTTTCTAAATCAAGCGCGCGATTAGGCCATTCAACAAGCTCAGGCTGACAGTCTTTATTATTCGAATAAATTTTCAACGCCCGCATTTGTGCAACCGTAAAATCTGTCAAAGGTGCTTCGCTTCCTCCAACCAAAAATTTATCTGCCATTCCGGAACGTAGCCAAGCCACACCGTTCAGTAAAGCGTGTAAAGCGGTAGAACACGTAATGGAGTGCGAAATTTCTGGACCTGAACTTTGCAAATCATGAGCTACCCACGAGGAAATATTCCCCAAAGTTGTTGTAGGTGAAGCAAGTGTATGCGCTTTTCCCGTTTCTAAATATTCTTGATAATGCTTTTCAAATAAATTTGTTGCACCTCGAGAAGAACCAATGTTGATTCCAAAAATATCATTTGAAGTCCAACCAGCATTTTGTATGGCTTTTCTTGAAGCCGCCATAGCATACAAAACGGATTTATCTAACGATTTGTATTTGTTATCTGATTCTCGTAATTCATCAACAACTTGTTCTGAATCATTGTCTAAAGCTGCTACAAAAGTTTTTTGATAATCTAAATCGTGCTTCGTAAAACAATGATTTTCATTCAGATAATTTTCCCAAATCACTTCTGGTGTATTCCCTAAAGGTGAAATGGAAGCAATGGCAGTTATGGATATTGTTTGAGACAAAATAGTGTTGTTATTTGAGTGCAAAGGTCGCAAAGTTTTTTGCAAAGTTCACGAGGGTTTAAAAATTTATATTTTCAAAATGCGCCTTTATTGTTATAAATTTAAACTATTTCTAAAGCTTTTTCGACCACTTGATATACTTTTTGCAATTGCTCATCAGTTATGATGTAAGGTGGCAAAATATAAACTATATTACCAACAGGGCGCAGAATTATTCCGTTTTCGATAAAAAAATCATAGAGCTTGTTGCGCAAGGTTCCATAATAACTGGCCGTACTTTCGGTTTTTATTTCTAATGCAAAAATGACTCCGAGTACACGTGTTGTGGTAACTTTGGGATGGTTTTTTATATGTTCTTGAAAATCCAAATGCCTTTTATTTACGCGAACAATGTTAGCTTGCATTTCATTGGTTTGCAACAATTCAAAACTTGCCAAAGCCGCCGCACAGCCCGTAGGATTTGCCGTAAAAGTATGTCCGTGAAATAATGCTTTATTAATATCCTCATCATAAAAGGCCTCAAAAATATTTTGGGTAAAAGTGGTAATCGCCATAGGAATAGTACCGCCAGTCAACGCTTTTGACAAACACATCATGTCCGGTTTTTCTACAAGATAATCCGACGCAAAAAATTTTCCCGTTTTTCCAAAACCTGTCATTACTTCATCAGCAATGGTAAGCACTTTATTTTGCTTACAAATTCGTATCAATTCATCTAATGAATCCGGCTCATACATCACCATTCCTGCTGCTCCTTGAACCAATGGTTCATAAATAAAACCAGCGCAGTTATTGTTTTTTATCACTTTATTCAGTGCATCATAACTTTCTTTTTCGCTCCCTTTTACAGGAACCGGAATCCGAACCACATCAATAAACATTCCTTGAAAAGCTTGTGTGTAAAAGGAAATTCCGCTTGCCGCCATTGCCGCAAAGGTGTCGCCATGAAAAGCATTTTCAAAAGCTATTATTGTAGTTTTCTTTTCCCCTTTGTTGAAAAAATATTGCAATGCGACCTTAATCGCTACTTCAACTGCGGTAGAACCATTATCCGAAAAAAATATTTTTTGTTGATTTTTTGGTAAAATTTCCATCAACTTCTCAGCAACCAAAACAGCAGGCTCATGTGTAAACCCACCAAAAAGTACGTGTTCTAATGTCGTGAGTTGTTTGTACACCGCATCGGCTATAAATTTATTCGAATGTCCGTAAGGATTCACCCACCAAGAAGCGATTGCATCAATATATTCTTTGTTATTTTCGTCCCAAAGCAATGCGCCTTCTCCTTTTTTAATGGCAATTGGTAACGCTGCGGTTTTATGCTGTGTATAAGGATGCCAAAGATATTGGCTGTCTCTATCAGTTAAAGTCATTTTATTTTAGATTGATGATTAATAATTTCCTCTCCCCAACCCTCTCC
>JBJOQF010000260.1:0-17471 GCA_046050185.1 Bacteroidota bacterium | reverse complement strand
TTTAATACTATTTTTAATAAAATTATGTGATTTATTACAAGTCTAAAAAAGCATTTGGTTATTTTTGGTCCTTAGAAATATTTAGTTTACAACACATGTCAGTAGTCATTAATAAGGAATTTAAATCAAAGGAAATCGAATTAAGAAATTACATTACTAATTTTAGTTCTTCCGGTAAACTCTTTGGTGACGGTCAAAGAAATAAAATAAAGCTTTTTGAATTAGAAGGAAAAACGATAAATATCAAATCCTTCAAAATCCCCAATTTAGTCAACAAAATTGCTTACAAGTATTTTAGAAAGTCTAAAGCCAGACGTTCATACGAATATGCAAATGTTTTGCTGAAAAAAGGAATTGGTACCCCAGGACCCATTGCTTATTTTGAAAATTATAGTTGGTTTGGCTTTAAAAATAGTTATTACGTAAGCGAACATCTTCAAGCTGATTTGACTTTCAGAGAATTGGTCTTGGATCCGAATTATCCTGATCACGAAAATATCTTGCGTCAATTTACCAAGTTTACTTTTGATTTACATGAAAAAGGAATTGAATTTCTAGATCATTCTTCAGGAAATACATTGATAAAAAAGGAAAGCGAAGGAAAATATAATTTCTACTTGGTGGATTTAAATCGAATGAATTTTCATAACGATATGGATTTTAATTCCCGTATGAAAAATTTTAACAGGCTTACGCCAAAAATAGAAATGCTGACTATAATGAGTGAGGAATATGCTAAACTTTATAATAAGAAATACGATGAAGTTTTTGCTAAAATGTGTTTTTATACCAATAATTTTCAGCTGAAATTTCATAGAAAAATAGCACGAAAAAAGAAACTGCTATTTTGGAGGTAGCTTTGTTTTTGAATAATTGCACCCAAGAGTTTTAAGTAAATCTAATTTATTAATTACTTTTGTGGTCAATAATTTTTAAAAAATTTATGAAGGCATCGGTTATTATGAGCACTTATAATGCAATTGAATGGCTTGAAAAAGTTTTATGGGGTTTTAGTGTGCAAACAACTAATGATTTTGAGATTATTATAGCGGATGATGGTTCTAGACCTGAAACTAAGGATAAAATTGATGAACTCCGTAAATTAATTAATATTCCTATAATTCATGTTTGGCATGAGGATAATGGTTTCCAAAAAACTAGAATACTGAATAAAGCAATTGTAGCATCAAATACTGACTATCTAATTTTTACCGATGGCGACTGTATTCCTAGAAATGATTTTGTTGCAACTCATCTAAAATATAGAGAAAAAGGTTTTTTTCTTTCAGGAGGTTATTTTAAACTTCCAATGTCAATTTCCAAGCATATCACAAAAGAAGATATTTTAAATCAAAATTGTTTTGATTTGAAATGGCTTAAAAATAATGGTCTCAAGTCAAATCTAAAGAATATAAAATTTACGACTTCTCCTTTTTTATCAAACCTATTAAATAAGCTTACACCTACCAAACCTACTTGGAACGGACACAATGCTTCTGGTTGGAAAACAGATATATTAGCAGTCAATGGTTTTAATGAAGAAATGAAATATGGTGGAGAAGACAGGGAATTGGGTGAAAGATTAATCAATATGGGACTTTCATCTAAACAAATAAGATACAGTGCATTTTGCTTGCATTTAGATCATGAAAGAGGTTATGTTTCAGAAGAAATATGGCGTAAAAACAATGAAATTAGAGCTTATACAAAAGCGAATAAAATAATAAAGACTCCTTCTGGAATAACTACTAATTAGCTTTTATGTATTTTTCTAAAATTGGAATGAATAAATCAGGGGTGAATTCTTTATATAAATCTAAGCTTTTGTTTTTCATTTCTTTAGCTGATTTTTCGCCATATAATTCAGGTTTAAAATCTTTTAGATGTACAGAAACATTTGTGGTACCATTTTCAAATGCATTCCAAGCTTCTTTAATTATCCATGGTGAAAAAATAGTGAAAGTAGGTTTGTCTAAGGCTTTTGCCATATTAACCGCTCCTCCTTCATTGCCAATTAAAGCATTACAATAGTATGTTACTGATAAAAACTCACGAATACCACCTAAAACAAGATCAATTTTAATATTTTTTTGAGTCTCGGCTAGACATAAATCATAAATAGTTTGCACTTCTGCTTTTTGTGAAGGCATATAATTGAAAAGTAAAGTGGCATTTGTATTTGCAACAATAGTATCCAGTATTCTAGCCATATATAGAAATGGATAAGTTTTGTTTAAGTCACTACCTAAAACACTAATCATAAAGATTTTCTTTGAAAAATCAATGTTTTCCTTATTTAAAATTTGTTTCCCGTTTTTGATTTCAGTTGGAGTAAGAAAAATTTTTGGTTTGATATCTATCTTTTTATTTTCATTAAAACCTGCTATTAATAATAGTCTGTTTTCAAGGGCCAATCCTGCATTTGTTAAGGGTTGGGATAATTCTCTTATGGTGTGGTTATAAATGAAATTAGTATACTTTTTATAAACACCTATTTTCTTTTTCGCACCTGAAAACAGTGTGATTAAATTACTTTCGGTTTTTCCATAGGCATCTATAACAATGTCGTAACGTTCTTTTCTTATTTTAAATAAAAATTTTAGAAAAGCGAATTTACTTTTTCTATATTCATCTTTAAAAAGAATTAGATTGTCAATATTAGGGTTATTTTCGACAACAGGTATTGTAAATGGATAAATAACATAATCCACCTGCGATTTTGGATATATAGTTTTCAGATTATTGCATATAATACTGCTCGCTAAAACATCGCCAATCATTTTTTGTTGTATTACCAGTATTTTCATAATATAAAAAAACCTCCCGATTAAGGGAGGAATATACAATAATTTTTTATTAAAAAGGAATTTATACCGCTACGTCATATTCACGTAAAGCATTGTTCAATGATGTTTTCAAATCAGTTGATGGTTTGCGTGTTCCAATGATTAAAGCGCATGGCACTTGGAATTCACCAGCTGCGAATTTTTTAGTATAACTTCCAGGAATTACTACGGAACGAGCAGGAACAAATCCTTTCATTTCAACTGGAGTTTCTCCTGTAACATCAATAATTTTTGTAGAGGCAGTCAAACAAACATTAGCGCCAAGAACCGCTTCTTTTCCAACATGAACCCCTTCAACAACAATACAACGAGAACCAACAAAAGCACCGTCTTCAATAATTACCGGAGCTGCTTGTAAAGGTTCAAGAACACCACCAATTCCTACACCACCACTTAAATGTACATTTTTACCAATTTGAGCACAACTTCCTACTGTTGCCCATGTGTCTACCATAGTTCCTTCGTCAACATAAGCGCCAATATTTACATAACTTGGCATCAATATAACACCACTAGAAATGTAAGCACCATAACGTGCTACAGCGTTAGGAACTACACGAATACCTTTTTCTGCATATCCTCTTTTTAGCAACATTTTGTCATGGTATTCGAAAATTCCAGATTCTAATGTTTCCATTTTTTGGATAGGGAAATACATAACTACTGCTTTTTTAACCCATTCGTTTACTTGCCATCCGTCACCTTTAGGTTCAGCAACACGTAATTTTCCTGAATCTAATAATTCAATAACTTCTCTAATAGCGTTAGTTGTTGTTTCTTCTTGCAACAAAGCTCTGTTTTCCCAAGCTTGTTCTATAATTGTTTGTAACTGATTCATAGTTTTTTTAGATTTTTGACAAAGATAACTTTTTTAAATAATAGCAAATAGTAATTTTTATTTGAAATTATTTTATATTTTGACTTTTAAATTTTTGATAAATAAAATCTGTTTTGTGAGTCTTTTTTTATTTTTCGTAAGCACAAATACTAGTAAATATTGAGAATTATGTTTTAAAAGACATCTAATTAATTCAAGTTACGGGTTAATTAATTGGTCTAAATGTAATCTAAATGCAAGCAATTTAAGTTCTATCAGCAACCTTTTTATAAAGTTCTTGGAGACATTCTTTTAATGTAGTATATGGTGTTTTTGCTGTTTTTCTCATCAATAACATTCAATATCTTATGTTACTGATATTGTTTTCGAAATTGTATCGGTGATGAATGATTACAATAAAAACTAGTTAATGAAACAATTTGCTGCCAAAATAATTTCACTATAACTTAACATGTATTTTTATAGTTAATCACTTATAAAATAATAACTATTAAACAAAAATGATATAATTTTGTCTTTGGTTAGTAGGTGTTATAGATATTTATTATGCAAAACAAATTTACTTAATCTTTGATAAACCTTTTATAGTTTTTAAACTGACAACTTGAATTAATTAAAAAAAGAATGGAGAATATTTTTGATTTATCAATCAAGTGCAAATTAGAGTATCTAAAAGTTGATTGATATTATAGTTCTTAAATTTTAGAAAAAAACACAATTTAGTTTTTATTTATCTTCTTCCTATATTTGTAAAAAAAAATGCCTAGAATTCTATCTATAGATTACGGACAAAAAAGAACTGGAATTGCAGTTACTGACGAAATGCAAATCATAGCATCGGGATTGACTACTATTCCTAGTTCAACCGCAATTGCTTTTTTGAAAGATTATTTTTCGAAAGAAAAAGTAGAGGCAGTTCTCATTGGGGAACCCAAACAAATGAATGGTGAACCTTCAGAAAGTGCTTCCATAATTAAAGGATTTGTAACGCATTTTACGAATCATTTTCCAGATATGAAAGTCATTCGGGTGGATGAACGATTTACTTCAAAAATGGCATTCCAAACCATGATTGATAGTGGTTTAAGTAAAAAACAACGTCAAAACAAAGCACTAATTGACGAGATTTCAGCAACGATAATGCTTCAGGATTATCTTTCTCGAAAAATGTTTTAAATTTTCATTAAAAAGTACTGTTTAAAAGCAAAATAGCAGTTTTATAAATGTAACTTTTAAGGTGTAAAAACTTCTTTTTTTTTGCGATTTTATAAATTACCTTTGCACTTTAAAATTTAGTTATGCCTGATACAACAATTCGTTCAAATAGTGACGTAGTTCTTATAGGAGCTGGAATAATGAGCGCCACTCTTGGCTTAATCCTAAAGGAATTACAACCGGATATAAAAATTGAAATTTACGAAAGATTAGATATCGCTGCTGCCGAAAGTTCTGACGCATGGAATAATGCCGGAACCGGACATTCAGCTTTTTGTGAACTTAATTATACTCCTGAAAGTGAAGATGGTAGTATTAGTCCTAAAAAAGCAATCAGTATTGCGGAATCTTTTGAAGTTTCCCGTCAATTTTGGGCTTATTTAGTTCAACAGAAAAAAGTTCCATCTCCTGAAAATTTTATAAAAAGTGTTCCACACATGAGTTTTGTTTGGGGCGAAAAAAATGTGGAGTATCTTAAAAAAAGATATGAAGCATTACATGCTAATCCACTTTTTAAAGAAATGCTTTTCAGTACAGATTTTTCTAAACTAAAAGAATGGATGCCTTTGGTAATGGAAGGTAGAAAGGATTCAGATAAAGTTGCGGCAACCTCAATGGAAATTGGGACTGATGTGAATTTTGGAGAATTAACCAGAAGCATGTTTAATTACTTAACTAAACTGGAAGGCGTTACTATGCATTTTCATCATGAAGTCCAAAAATTAAAACAACGTGAGGATAAATCTTGGAGAATAAAAATTACTGATTTGACTACAGGCCAAAAGAGAAAAGCATATACTAAATTTGTTTTTATTGGTGCTGGTGGAGGTTCGTTGCCATTGTTAGAAAAAGCAGATGTTCCAGAAGGAAAAGGTTTTGGAGGTTTTCCGGTAAGCGGACAATGGCTTAAATGTACTAATCCTGAAGTGATTGCAAAACATCAGGCTAAAGTATATGGAAAAGCGAGTGTAGGTGCACCGCCTATGTCAGTGCCACATATTGATTCCCGAATGATAAATGGTGAAAAAGCATTGCTTTTTGGACCTTTTGCAGGATTTTCAACTCGGTTTTTAAAAAACGGATCGTATTCTGATTTGCCATTATCAATAAAACCGGATAATATCATTCCTATGATTGCTGCTGGTATTAAGAATATTCCACTTACAAAATATTTGATCGAGCAAGTACGTCAATCTCCAAAAGATAGAATTAATGCATTAAGAGAATATGTTCCAAATGCAAGATCTAAAGACTGGAAATTAGAAAGAGCAGGGCAACGCGTACAAGTTATAAAGAAAGACGAGAAAGAAGGAGGTATATTAGAATTTGGTACTGAAGTAATCACAACTGCTGATGGTTCATTATCTGTTTTACTTGGTGCTTCTCCAGGTGCTTCCACTGCGGTTTCTATTATGATAGATTTAATGGGAAGATGTTTTAAAGATGAAATTGCAACTACAGAGTGGCAGGAAAAATTAAAAATTATGATTCCTTCTTATGGTCAGGCTTTGAATACTAATCCAGATTTGTTAGAGAAAATCAGAAAAGATACCGCTGAAATTCTAAAACTAAATAATTAGAAAATTTTCACGATAAAAACAAAGCGCAGGTTTGAGATTGAATATCTCAAACTTGCGCTTTTTATTTTAAGATTGTATTAATTCTTTTGTGGTTTTTACAATATTTTTGGATAAATTAGTTAGCCATATTAACTGTTCTATAACCAATTGAGCTTCTTGCATTTTCAAATGGAATGCATCGTCATCAAGAACTCCAGCTTTTAATTCTTTTTCTCGGATGTTTTTTAATTCCGTAAATCGCAGGGCTAAATCCTCTTTTGGAAGGTTTTCTTTTATATCTAAATCATTCTCTTTCAAAAGTGCAATGGCAATATCCAGATTTTTAATGACGGTATCTACAACAACATTAAATGCTTCAGAAGCAGTTGTTGTTTTATGGGATTGAATGTAGGTTCCTAATGAAGCTGATGAGGAAAGAAGTGAATGATTTAGTACTGCCAGTTTATATACTTGGGGTAATTGCTTTTGTTTTGATTTAGGCTCTTGTGTCATTCTTTGAAAAGAAGCCATAAGATTACCTGTTTCTATTAAAGCATTTTTTCGGGCTAATCGGTATGAAGTAGATACAGCTCCTTTTTTGTTGTAAAAAATAGAGATTTCATTCAAATAATTTTGATTTGCTTTAATGGATTTTTCCAGATAAATGGGAATACTTAAAAATTCCCATGAAGGCCATAAAAAATAATTGGCAAAAAAAGCTAAAGCGGCTCCAACAATAGTATCTAGAATTCTATATTGGATAACATCACTAATATTTGGGGTCAGAATTCCATAAATGAAAACAATATACATTGTTACAAATGTTGCGCTAACTTTATAATTAAGATGGTTAAATGCAAATCCTAAAAGCATGGAAAGGATTGTAAAAATACTGATTATGATGTGATTATGTACAAATGTAAGAACTCCAAATGCAATGAATCCACCTAAAATTGTTCCAAAAATTCGATGAAAAGAACGTTGTTTCGTTAACCCATATCCAGGTCGCATGATTACTATAATAGTTAACAAAATCCAATAGACATTTTGAAAAGGTAATGCTTTACCAATAATAAAACCAATCAAGATAGTTATAGTCAGCCGAAGTGAATGCCTGAAAATAGTTGATGAAAAACTGAGATTTTGAATCAAAGTACTTAAAGGATAATATTGAGGCGTTAGGAATTTTTCTAAATCTTTATCTTTTCCTTTAAAATCATGGGAATTAAACGCTAAAGTAAAAGCACGTTCTACAATTTTTATTTTTTCAATTTGTTTTTCAGCATATTCAAGCATGGTAGTCAGCATAAATACACCTTCGGATGCAGACTCTTTTCCTAAGTTATTTTCGTATTCAGTGATAGCATGTTGTAAAGCACTCAAATCGCTAAGTAAATTATGTTTAGAAATGTATTTAGTTTTATTTTTTATACTTTTAGATAATTGTCTTAAACTTGTTGCAAGGTTGTATGCTAAGCTTTGATAGGTAAGTAACACTTTTGGGTGTTTGTCAAATTTTTGATGCAATTTATCATGGTCAAATGAAGTAGATAATGCAAGTTCCAGAATTTCTGCCAATGAAATAAAAACGATAATCATCTTACGATTTTGATTAGAAGAGCCAGAATTAGTGTGGCTGCTAATAAGCACTTCTCTTATATTTTGACGAATGGTATTGAGTTCTACCTGAAGGTGTAGCTGTTTTTCAATAATTGCTTTTCGATCAGCATCAATGGTCCATAAATCACCTCTTAGTTTTAAATATTTAGCAGTTAGTTTGATACATTCAGCAATTTCTAATTCGGTATAACGATGTGGACTGATGTAATGAAAAGTAAGTGAAATTATCAAATAAAATAAGCCTCCGGCAAGAATTAATCCTGAGTATTGGATCATTTCCCAACCTGTATGTAAGTGAGCAAATGATAATGAAAATGTAAGTAATGCCGAGAAAGAAACCATCGTGGCTCGTTGTCCATAGACAGAAATCATTGATAAAAAGAAAATTAACAGGGCTAAAAAAAGATAAAAAATCCAGTGATAAGGATACACTATATTTACTAATAAATTGACACCCGTAACTAGAAAAGAAGTTACCAAAACACCATTTATTTTATGTTTCAAGCTACTTGGAATGTCGCTAGGGTAGGTAAAAAAAGCTCCCAGTGCTATTATAAATCCCATTTCAAAATTCCCAAGAAAAGAAAACAATAAAACAGGGATGACGCCTGCTATTGTTACTTTTAATGCATTAGTGAAATAGGTGCTGTCGGTAAATTTTCGTATTCTGGAAATCATACAATTGGATTACATACAAAGGTAAGAATTGTAAGATTTATTCAAAGGATTAATGGATGTGTTTTGGGCTTAACTGTAAAAAAACACTAATTATCAATTCAGGATTATCCATTGTCTATTTTTTTACTATTTTTGCAAACTGAATTAAATGGATACATATCCAGTTTTTAGTAGATAATACTTAATATAAACAATAATGATTTTACCAATTATAGGATATGGTGATCCTGTTTTGAGAAAAGTTGGGGAAGTTCTTTCACCGGAACATCCAAACTTGAAAGAAACAATTACCAATATGTACGAAACAATGTATAATGCTTATGGTGTTGGTCTTGCTGCACCACAAGTAGGATTGTCTCTTCGTTTATTTGTAATCGATACAACTCCTTTTAGTGATGATGAAGATTTAGAAGATGCTAAACAACAGGAATTGAAAGGATTCAAAAGAACTTTTATCAATGCAAAAATGATAAAAGAAGAAGGGCCGGAATGGAGTTTCAATGAAGGATGCTTAAGTATTCCAGATGTTCGTGAAGATGTCTATCGAAACCCAACCATAACTATTGAATATTGTGAAGAGGATTTTGTAATGAAAACAGAAGTTTTCGAAGGATTAATCGCTCGAGTAATCCAACATGAATACGATCATATTGAGGGTATTTTGTTTACAGATAAAATTTCGACATTAAAAAAACGTTTGATTCAAAAGAAACTGAAAAATATCTTAGAAGGTAAAACATTTCAAGAATACCGAATGAAATTTTTTGGTAAAAAAGGAAGGTAAAAATAACATTTATAGCTTTGCCTTGGTATGGTTTTTAGTCATAAGTAAAAAAATAAATAAGTCAAATTCTTAATAATAATTACAAAAAAACATGAATTTAGAAAAAATATTAGCCATTTCCGGGAAACCGGGTTTATATGTATTAAAAGTACAAACTCGAAGTGGGTTTGTAGCGGAATCATTATTAGACGGGAAAAAAATCACAGTAAATTTGAAAAATAATGTGAGTTTATTGTCGGAGATTTCAATTTATACGTATGAAGGTGAAAAACCATTAGCTGAAATCATGCAAAAAATTGCTGATAAAGAAAATAAAAATGCAGCAATTTCTCATAAAGAAGAGAACGCTGTTTTATTAGCATATTTTAAAGAAATTTTACCAGATTATGATGAAGAAAGAGTATATCCTTCTGATGTAAAGAAAATCTTGAATTGGTACAACATGCTTCAGGCAAAAGGATTAGTTACTGATGAAGAACCGGCTACCCCTATTGCAGAAGAAGTTGTTGCTGTTGCAGAAGAAACTCCGGTAGCAGAAGTGAAAGCCCCTGCAAAAAAAGCAAAAGCTAAAAAAGAGTAATTTCAATTTTATAATACTATTTAATCCTGTTCAGCTATTTTCCTGAACAGGATTTTTTATTTTTACAAAAAATCATTTCTTATGAATTCAAGACAAAATCAATTGCAAGCTTTCGAAAGATTATTAGATATTATGGATGATTTGCGCGAAAAATGTCCTTGGGACAAAAAGCAAACCATGCAAACTTTACGTCATCTTACCATAGAAGAAACCTATGAATTAGGTGATGCTATTTTAGATAATGATTTAGATGAAGTTAAAAAGGAATTAGGGGATTTATTATTGCATATTGTTTTTTATTCCAAAATAGGAAGCGAAACAAACGATTTTGACATTACAGATGTTTGTAATGAAATTTGTGAAAAGTTAATTCATCGTCACCCACATATTTATAGTGATGTAGTGGTAAAAGATGAAGAAGAAGTGAAACAAAATTGGGAAAAACTCAAACTCAAAGAAGGAAAAAAATCAGTTCTTGAAGGTGTTCCTAAAAGTTTACCAGCATTAGTAAAAGCCAGCCGAATTCAGGATAAAGTGAAAGGAGTAGGATTTGATTGGGAGGAACCGCATCAAGTATGGGATAAAGTACAGGAAGAATTAGAAGAGTTGCAAGTTGAGGTTGAAGCTGGGGATCAAGATAAAATAGAATCGGAATTTGGGGATGTTTTATTTTCAATGATAAATTATGCAAGATTTTTAAATGTAAATCCCGAAGATGCTTTGGAACGTACAAATAAAAAATTCATTAAACGTTTTCAATATTTAGAAAGTAAAGCCGGAGAATTAGGAAAGCCCCTAATGGATATGACCTTGGCTGAAATGGATATTTTTTGGGAAGAAGCGAAGCGTCTTCCTAATAAATAGGAATTGGAAATCTATGATTTCCAAATAACTCAGTTTTGGGAAGAAGCGAAGCGTCTTCCTAATAAATAGGAATTAGAAATCTATGATTTCCAAATAACTCAGTTTTGGGAAGAAGCTAAAAAATTATAATGTTCAGTTTTTAAGGAACAGTACTAAAAGATTAAAATTACTCTGCCAATTTTTTTAGAGTATTTATTTGTTTCAAAATTATTTTTTTTCCTGATAATTCAATAAGCCCCAGTTTATTAAAATCAGATAATAAGCGGATACAGCTTTCAGTGGCTGTGCCAATCATACTGGCTAATTCGTCTCTTGAAAGTTGGATTTTTAAAGAATTATCTTCGTTTTCTCCAAAGGTATCATGTAAATAAAGAAGTGTTTCCGCTAATCTTTCTTTGACTGTTTTCTGGGCTAAAGTAACCATGTGATCATCTGCATCTTTTAAATCTCCACAAATAGTTTTCATCACATTCATTGAAAACTGATTATTTTTGTCAAAGTATCCCATTATTTCTGACTTTGGAATAAAACAAACCTCCATGTTTTCAAGAGCAATAGCGCTTAGATTTACAGGCTCGTCACTAATCATGGAACGTTGGCCTAACAATTCTCCTTTGGTGACCAATTTTACAATATGATCCTTACCATTTGGGCTCAATTTAGTAAGCTTGCAAATACCATCTTTAACACAATAAATACCATTTACATTTTCTCCTTCTTCAAAAATCACTTCACCTTTTTTTATAGTGTAAGATGTTTTGCAGTCAGAAAGTTGTAGTAATTCGTCTTTAGTAAGTGCTTTTAAAGAGCTAAATTCTCTAACGATACATTGTTCGCATTTGCTCATATTGGAAGGTATTTTAAATCTATTACAAATTTAGACATTTATATGACATATATCATATTTTTAAATCATTCAATTTGTCACCTTTGTTTTAGGTAAATGAGCAAATTTTATGGACACACAAAACTGTTTTCATTGTGGATTAGATATTATAAAAGAAGATGAAATCATTTTTGATACCAAAAATTTTTGTTGCAACGGTTGCAAAACCGTGTATGAAATTTTTAGCCTTAATGATTTGACATGCTATTATGATTTTGAAAAATCACCTGGAGCAACCCCACAAGAAATTAATGGTAAATATGATTTTTTAGATAATGAGAGTATTGTATTCAAACTTTTGGAATTTCAAGAAAATTCAACCGCTATTATTTCACTTAGTATTCCTCATATTCATTGTAGTTCGTGTATTTGGATTCTGGAAAATCTACAACGCCTTCAAAAAGGAATAAACATTTCTCAGGTTAATTTTCCTGAAAAAAGAGTCCGAATCACTTTCAATCCGGAAGTAGTTTCTATTAAAATCATTGTTTATTTATTGAGTTCTATTGGTTATGAACCGTACATAAGTCTTGAAAACTATGAAACAGGGACTAATAATGTCGATAGAAGTTTGACCTATAAATTAGGTGTTGCCTTCTTTTGTTTTGGAAATATCATGTTGCTTTCATTTCCTGAATATTTTGAAGTTAAGGAGTTTTGGTTGGACCAATACCGTGGTTTTTTCAGATGGTTGATTTTTATATTATCATTACCCAGTTTCTTCTATTCGGCCAGTGGTTATTATGTTTCGGCCTATAAAAGTATCAAATCTAAAATGCTCAATATCGACATTCCTATTGCTTTGGGAATTATTGTGATGTTTGTGCGAAGCACGTTTGACATCTTTATGAATTACGGATCTGGATTCTTCGACAGCTTAACAGGATTGATTTTCTTTATGCTTTTGGGTAAAATGTTCCAAATCAAAACGTATAGTTTTTTGAGTTTCGAAAGAGATTTTAAATCTTATTTTCCAATAGCAATTACCAAGATTAATACCGATGCTTCTGAAGAAAGTGTTGCTATTTATGAAGTTCAAAAAAGCGATCGATTACTCATTAGAAACCAAGAATTAATTCCTGTTGACGGGATTTTAATTTCTGAAAAAACAGAAATCGATTATAGTTTTGTCACCGGAGAAGCTATTCCTATTACTAAACAATCAGGTGATAAAGTATTTGCAGGTGGTAAACAAATAGGTAAAGTAATAGAAATGGAGGTTTTGCATTCTGTTTCACAAAGCTATTTAACACAATTATGGAGTAATGATGTGTTCCAAAAAAATGTAGAACAAAAACACAAAACCATAACGGATAGAATTTCTCGTTATTTTACGCCCATACTTTTATTAATTGCGGTTGTTGGATTTGGATATTGGATTTCTATTGACGCTAATGTGGCTTTTAATGTGTTTACAGCGGTATTGATTGTTGCTTGCCCATGTGCATTGGCATTGACGGCACCATTTACTTTTGGAAACGTATTACGAATTTTAGGAAAGCAAAAATTCTACCTTAAAAACGCATTGGTTATCGAACAATTAGCCAAAGTCGATACTATCGTTTTTGATAAAACAGGAACTATTACAACTAATAAAAAATCGAATATTTCCTATGAAGGTGATGCACTTTCTAATGAAAATTTGCTGCTGATTAAAAATGTACTTAGGGCGTCGAATCATCCGTTGAGCAGAATGTTATATGATTATTTACCTGTGTCAATTTTGCAAAACAAATCAGCAACGGAAACTAAAAAATTAAAAGTTGATGCTTTTGAGGAAATTACCGGAAAAGGAATTCAAGCTCATATTTTTGGATACGAAATTCAAATTGGTTCAGAAGAATTTTGTGTACCTCCTTTATCTGTTTCGTCTCCCTCCCCTTCGGGTAGGGTTGGGGAGGGGAATACTTCTGTCCATATAAAAATTAACGGTATTTATTATGGAAAATTTATTTTCAAAAATCAATATAGAGAAGGCTTAGAAGAACTTTTCAAAAATCTAAGCAGTAACTGTCAAATTAAGATTTTATCCGGCGATAATGAAGGGGAAAAGGCAACATTAGAAAAAATTTTGCCGAAAGGCACGGAATTAATTTTCAATCAAAAACCTGAAAAAAAATTAGAATTCATTAAAAAATTACAAAGAGAAGGTAAAAATGTGATGATGGTGGGTGATGGATTGAATGATGCAGGAGCTTTGGCACAAAGTAATGTTGGAATTTCAATTTCTGAAAATGTGAATGTTTTTTCACCGGCCTGTGATGCTATTCTGGATGCCAGTGAATTTCAAAAATTAAGCTATTTCCTGAGGCTTTCTAAAAATGCGATAACCACTATAAAGATGAGTTTTACGCTTTCACTTTTATACAATGTAGTAGGATTATCATTTGCCATTACAGGGAATTTATTGCCTTTGGTAGCAGCCATTATAATGCCGTTAAGTACAATAACCATTGTGAGTTTTGTAACTGTAATGAGTAGTTATTATGCAAATAAAAAATAAAATCACATAAGTTTTTGGACTACGTTTTTACATCTTTTTAGCATAAAATAAGAAGTATGACAAATGTCATATTTTACTACAAAACGTAAAAGTAACTTTGTTAACACAAATTAAGATATGAGTGTCATTTATTTATTAATCTCCATCAGTATAATAGTTGCAATTGGCTTTTTTATTGCTTTTATAAGAGCGGTAAAAACGGGTCAATATGATGATGATTATACACCATCGGTCAGAATGCTTTTTGACGATGAGCTAATTCAGTCTAAAGTTGAAAAGCCTAAAGTCAAAAATCCAACGACTTTATAATTTTTAACAATAATCTTTAAATTTTTCAATCATTTAATATTTTAATTTATGGAAATGCAGCAGTTTTATTATGACAACAAAATTGTAAAAAAATTCATTTACGCAACCATCGTCTTTGGAATGGTAGGGATGTTAGTGGGGCTTACATTAGCCTTTATGTTCCTTTTTCCAAATATAACAGATGGAGTTTCATGGTTGAGTTACGGTCGGTTAAGACCTTTACACACGAATGCAGTTATTTTTGCTTTTGTAGGAAATGCAATGTTTGCAGGAATTTATTACTCTTTGCAACGATTGCTAAAAGCGAGGATGTTCAATGATTTTTTAAGTAATCTTCATTTTTGGGGATGGCAATTGATTATTGTTGCTGCAGCTATATCATTGCCTCTTGGGTATAGTTCTTCAAAAGAATATGCCGAATTAGAATGGCCGATTGATATTGCAATTGCATTGATTTGGGTTGTTTTTGGTATCAATATGATTGGAACCATTTTAAAACGTAGAGAACGTCATTTGTATGTTGCGATTTGGTTTTACTTGGCAACTTTTGTTACTGTAGCGGTTTTACATATTTTCAATAGTTTAGAATTGCCAGTTTCAGCTATGAAAAGTTATTCGGTTTATGCAGGAGTTCAAGATGCATTAGTGCAATGGTGGTACGGTCATAATGCGGTTGCGTTTTTCTTGACTACACCTTTCTTAGGATTAATGTATTATTTTATTCCAAAAGCGGCGAATCGTCCTGTGTATTCTTATAGATTATCAATTGTTCATTTCTGGTCTTTGATTTTTATTTATATCTGGGCTGGTCCTCACCACTTGTTATATTCAGCGTTGCCTAACTGGGCACAAAATTTAGGAGTTGCTTTTTCTATCATGTTAATTGCTCCATCTTGGGGTGGAATGATAAATGGACTTTTGACTTTGAGAGGTGTTTGGGATAAAGTGCGTGTAGAGCCAGTTTTAAAATTCTTTGTTGTAGCCATCACTGGTTACGGAATGGCAACTTTTGAAGGGCCAATGTTATCGTTGAAAAATGTAAATGCTATTGCGCATTACACGGATTGGATTATTGCTCACGTTCACGTTGGGGCGTTAGCTTGGAATGGATTTATGGCTTTTGGTATGATATATTGGTTGATTCCCAGAATGACTAAAAGTACTTTGTACTCTCTTAAATTAGCTAATTTTCACTTTTGGATCGGTACTTTAGGGATTATTTTATATACAATTCCAATGTATGTTGCGGGTTTTTTACAAGCTTCTATGTGGAAACAATTTAATCCTGATGGAACTTTAACTTATGGTAACTTCCTTGAAACTGTAACTCAGATTATACCAATGTATTGGATGAGAGCTGTAGGTGGAACTCTTTATTTAATTGGGATGTTTTCTTTAGTGTATAATATTATACAAACCGTTAGATTAGGTTCTAAAATAGAAGACGAATTAGCTGAAGCTCCTGAATTAATAAAAATAAGCTCAGGAAGAGTTAAAGGAGAGAAATTTCACCCTTGGTTAGAAAGAAAACCTATTCAATTAACCATATTAGCTACAATAGCGATTTTAATTGGCGGCGTTATTCAAATTGTACCCACAATTATGGTTAAATCTAATATTCCAACAATCGCCAGTGTAAAACCCTATTCACCATTAGAACTGGAAGGACGTGATTTATACATTCGTGAAGGTTGTGTGGGTTGTCACTCGCAGTCTGTTCGTCCTTTCCGTAGTGAAGTGGAACGTTATGGACCACAATCTAAAGCTGGAGAATTTGTATACGATCATCCATTCCTTTGGGGGTCAAAACGTACAGGTCCTGATTTATTAAGAGTAGGTGCTAAATACAATGATAACTGGCATTTCAACCACTTTTGGAATCCACAAAGTATATCTTCGGGATCAATTATGCCAGGTTATAAATGGCTTTTTGATAATAAACCAATGGATATTTCCTCAATTCAAAGCAAGATGAAAGCCATGATTACACTTGGTGTTCCTTATACTGATGATCAAGTTGCAAATGGATTGAATGATTTAAGAGCGCAAGCCATTAAAATAGAAGAAAGCTTGAAAAATGATCCTGACTTTGTAAAAAGTTATAATGATAGTAAGAAAAAAGCTGAAGCAAGGAGAGAAAAATTTATCCCAATGAATGAAAGAGAAATCGTAGCAATGATTGCTTACATACAAAGACTTGGAACGGATATTAAAGTAAAAGATATAGCTAAAAAATAAAAGTCATGTTCGAACAAATTAAACACAATATGGAAACTATCGAGGGAGTTGCGATATATCCAATCTTATCATTATTAATCTTCTTCGTCTTTTTCATTGGACTTGGAATTTGGGTTTTCTCTTATAAAAAAGATAAAATTACGGAATTAAGCCAAATCCCTTTGAACGACAATTGAATAGTATAATTTTTTAAAATTTAGAAAATGAAAAAAATAATTCCAGCATATGTAAGAGTTCCGGTTATTTTCTTTGCTGTATTTGGAGCAATGGAGTATTTTATTGACTCAGGTGATAGACCGGCTTTTATAAAATTTCCAATGGTTACTGTGTTTTTGTTTGTATTTCTATTCCTTTTAATAGCGATAGAAATTACAATGAGCGCAGTTAATACTATTACCTATCAATTGATGACCGAAGAACAGAAACAAAAATTGGAAAATGTTACTTCGATTAGTTTTAAAGAAAAAGCATGGTTCAAAAACCTGATGAAAAGTTTAACTAAATCAGTACCATTAGAAAATGAAAACCAATTACTATTAGAGCATGATTAT
>JBJOQF010000259.1:0-9761 GCA_046050185.1 Bacteroidota bacterium | reverse complement strand
TGCCCCTGCCATTACCGTAAAACCTTTAGGTAAAGTAATTGTTCCTACTGTATAAAGAGACGCTACATCTTGGTCATAATTGTATAAATTAGAACTAATAGGATCAAAAACAAATGCATTTAGAGAGTCAGGAACATAATTTTGAAAATCACTTGCAATCTTTCTTATGATTGTTTTACCTCCAGTTTCCAGTTTAAATTTTTCAGTTACCGGTAAAGTATAATCTAATTGTAATGTGTATTCGTTATTTACCCCATCATTATTTGCTTTTTGGTTGGTATAAAAATCAGAATAAATATTTTGGTAATTTGTTTCTACTAAACTGTGACTCCATTGGGATGAAAGTGTAAGTTCGTGTCCTGCTTTTGTAAATTTATGGGTATAGTTAGTGTTCCAATCAAATCCTCCAAAAGAATTTTTTGCGCTGGATAGCCCGTTGTAAGTTGTACTGTTTGAGGGATTTAAATAGTCAGTAAACTGATTTTCATTGGTGCCTTTTCTCTCAAATCCTCCATCGTTATATCTAAATGTGGTGTTTAAACTATTAAAACTATTAAAATCATATCCTGCAGTGACTGATGCAACAATCCCTTTTCGTTGTACTTCATTAGTACCTTTGGATGTTTGCAAACTGTTAGCAGTATTGTTGTCAAATTTTTGATTGGATTCAGAAGCTGATTTTTGCGGCCATCCATTGTTGAATCCAACATTTGCCGAAAGGCTGAAACGGTTTTTATTATAATTAATATTAGCATTAAAATTATTTTGTCTTGTACCAATACCCCCGCTTACAGAGCCACTTACTCCCGAAACATTTTTTTGTTTAGTGATAATGTTTATTATTCCGGCAGATCCTTCGGCATCATATTTTGCTGATGGTGAAGTAACCACTTCGATGTTTTTAATTTGGTCAGCCGGTATTGTTTTCAAAACATCTGAAAGGTTTGCAGAAGTTGCCCCTGATGGTTTTCCATTTATAAGTACACGCACATTACCATCTCCTCGAATGGATACCGTACCATTAATGTCAACATTGACCATAGGAACTTTTTGCAAAACGTCCATGGCATTACCACCGCTTGAGGTCATATCCTTTTCAACATTGTAAACAATTTTATCAATCTTGTTAGTCACTTGTTGTGTTTTTCCAACAATTACAACTTCTTTCAACGTATTTGTTTCAGGAATCAAAGTCACTTTTCCAATCTCAAGATCCAACTTAGCATCAGTTGTAGTTACTGATTTGACGGTCTTATTATTATAACCAATGAATGAAATGACAACGGTATAAGTACCTGCTTGAATTTCATTTAATTTAAAATTTCCGGAAGCATCTGTCAAAACGCCAGTCAAGGGAGTTGTCGAGTTGACTTTGTATAGACTTACTGAAGCATAATCTATAGGCGCCTTGGTTATTGAATCGATTACGATACCCGTAATTTTTCCCTTCAAGACATTAGCTCCGGGAAAAGTTTGAGATTTTACTGCAAAAATAGAAAATAGTAAGACTGCAAGTAGGATGATTTTTTTCATTTTAAGATGTTTTAAGTTCTTAATCCATTAGAATTGTTTAAACAAATTCGTTTGAATTCTGATACAAAGCAACATCTTAAAAGGAACATATACCAACACATTCGACAGAGAGGCGGAGAACGTCGACGGAAGTTTAACAATTCAAAAAATTAAGCCCAGTCTTGGAAAAATTTCATAAAATTGTCTTTGTATTGATCCGTTACAGCAATGGTAACTTTATCAATCTGTACGGAGTTTTTTGTAGCTGACTTTATTTTATCAAGTGATACGATAAAAGATCTGTGGATTCGCATAAATTTATTTTCAGGAAGCTTTTCTTCAAGTGATTTCATACTTGTCAGCGACAGCAAAGGCTTGTCTTCGCTTAGCCTGAATACTTTTACATAATCTTTCATGCTTTCTATATAAATGATATCATCGACTGCGATTCTAACGAGTTGATATTCAAATTTTAGATAAATATAAGCTACTTCATTTTCTGGAATTGGCGGATTAAAAGTTCTCACTTCCTGTTCCGGGTTTCGTATTAAATCAAAATAACCAAGCGCCTTTGCAACTGATTTACTGAAATCAACAAAACTAAAAGGCTTAAGTAAGTAATCGAGTGCATCTACCTTATAGCCATCAAGCGCATACTGATCAAACGCCGTTGTAAATATGATTCTTAAATTTCCTTTTACACGGTATTGTTCAACAATCTTTGCCAGTTCAATTCCATTTATGTCAGGCATTCTAATATCTAAAAACAGGAGATCAATATCCTGTTCATGAATTGCTTTTAATGCTTCGAGGGCATTCGAAAACTGTCCCACTAATGATAAAGAGGGCGTTTGTTGTATATAAGAAACTATAATCTGCAGCGCCAGTGGTTCATCATCAACCGCAATACATTTTAATTTCATGAGATTTGCAATTTTAAGATTACCGTGTATTCCATTTGGAGGGTATTTTCATTAGTGACTAATTCGTACTTGCCGGGATAAATCAAATCGAGTCTTCGGCGGGTATTAACTAAACCTATTCCGTTGCTTTCTTCTTTTTTTAAGGTTTGATTTTCAAATATAGAATTGCGAACTTCAATTTGTATAAATTTTTCGGACTGCTCAATTCCGATGTAAATATAGCTGGGATAAATGCCGCTAATACCATGTTTATAGGCATTTTCGATAAAAGGTAAAAATAACATTGGTGCTACCTCAACCTCTTTGATATTTGAAGGTTTTTCAAATATTACCTGCACTTTATCCGTTATTCTGAGTTCCATAAGTTTAAGGTAATCGGCTACAAAACCTATTTCTTTACTTAGGGTTGTCAGATTGTTTTTCGTATCATAAAGTACATATCGCATCATGTGTGACAAGGTATATATGGCTTCTCGAGCAGGGTGATTTTCGGTACCAGCCAAGGCATAAATACTGTTCAGGATATTGAAAAAAAAGTGAGGATTGATTTGCGATTTAAGGAATGATAATTCCGAAATAACTTTTTCCTTTTCAAGGTTTTGGCGCACTTGGGTTTCCGCTTGCAGTTTTTTGGCAACACTTATAACAGTGCTGGCACCCACCATTAATAAGGTTATTATGATTTCGCTTAAATTTGATATCAAGGCACCATGTAAGTTTTCTTTTTTCGAAATTTTAAAATGCTTGTTTAGTATCGCGTCAAGGTCTAAGAGCGTATTGAAAGTATTACTAATGTACAGAACCGATAGTGTCAGAATGCATATTGCAATAAAGAAAAAACCGTTTCTGCCCTGAAATAAAAGGTGAGGGATAATTATTTTATAGGTGAGGTAAAAAACTGTAATCCATAAAACATACATGAGAAATTGCTTTATCCAAAATTCCATGGGAAAGCTAATATTCATATATAATGGCATACTTTGAACTATTAGCAGTCCAAAAAAGAGTAATACTTTTGAAAAAATCGAAATATCTTTAACTGAAAATGGCTTCATCCTGTACAAATTAAAAATAAATATAAGGAATAAAATAAGTCCTAAAATGAAAATCGGCAGTTTCCTATAGAATATCGATAGATGGCCCTACTTCATCTTAGAAAATTAAAAAAAATAACGTTTCATGTATGAATTGAGCCAAACATTTAAATAAAAAAAGTTTCAAGATAATATCCTGAAACCATCTTTGAAGTTGTCTTCTTGAAGAAGCTGTAAATTTAATTACTCAAATGCAGTGTACGATATTTTATAAACATAAGACAATCTTACTTTCGTCACCTTTTGCGGCTAACTGTAAGGCATCTTGCAAGTTATCTATTCCTGTATTATTGGAAATAATAAAACCAGGCTGTATTACTTTGGTTTTTATTAATTGGATCGTACGTCTGTAATCAAAAGGATGATCATAAATTAATGAAGGTACAATAGTAATCCCTTCTCGGGCAAATTTTAGCGGTTGAAAATTAGCCTCTTTTTCTGAAAGTCCCACTAGTACAATTTCAGATCCTCTAGATGCAGATGCTGCTACCAAAGAAGCAGTTTTTGCAATACCGGCACACTCATAAATAGCAACCACATTATGTTTTTCATAAGCTTGGGCAAGCATTTCACACTGTGCATTAAAATCTCCATTTATTGGCAAAGGAATAGCGCCTAAATCAGTTGCCATTTTCAGTTTTGATGCATTAATTTCAGTAACCAATACCTGATAGCCTAATACTAAAGCCAAATGAGTGATCAATAATCCAATCGCTCCTAATCCTACAATTGCAATCGTGTCACCGGGCTTTGCTTTGGAAGAAAAAAGGGCATGGACCGCAACTGCCATAGGCTCGATTACCACAGCATCCGCATCAGAAATTTCATCTGGAATATTCCAGCAAAACTCTTGCGGTACACAAATATACTCTGCAAAACAACCAGGTTCTGTAAGTCCTATTACTCTCTTATTAGAGCAAATACGGCCATTTCCTCTTAAACAATGATCGCACTGTTTACAAGGAATGTTAGGTTCTACTGCTACTCTTTCTCCAATTGTACGATGTACTCCTGCTCCTATTTTATCAATTATTCCAAACCCTTCATGTCCAATAATCGTAGGCTTTTCTAACAAACGATGCCCTAAAAAAAGATGAATATCCGATCCGCAGATTCCTACTTTTTTCAATTGTATTCTCACTTCTCCAACCTTTGGTTCAGGAATGGGAATTTCAATAATTTGTATCTGATTGGGTTGGACCAAAAAAGCAGCCTTCATATCTAAACTATTTTAAATGATTGGATTTTAATTTAAATACTGCAATTCCAGTAACTAACAGTGGGATTGAAAAAAGTGTAAACAACATCGATATACTCATGCCGTCATCTGATAAGAAACCAAAGAAAGTAGGTCCTAAAATAGCTCCCAAACGGCCAATCCCAACAGCATATCCAACTCCAGTTGCACGTATTTCTGTAGGGTACACCCTTGAAAGAATAGCATACAACCCATTGAATCCTCCTTGAACAAAAACACCAATTAAAAAAATAAATATAAAAATCAGTACTGTAGACAACGAAATATTTCCATAAATAAGCATTACTATAAAGGCGAATATCAAAAATGAAAATACCGTTCGTTTCAAACTGAATTTTCTCGCTAACCAACCTAAACAAATGGTTCCTAACATAGCTCCAACATTTAACAAAACTCCTGCATAAGTAGCCAAAGAAAATTCTAATCCTGAATCTTTAGCAATTGTAGGCACCCAGCTCATTAAGGTATAAAGTGTAAAAAAACCAAAAAACATAGCGGCCCAAAGCTTTAAAGTTGAATTTCTGAAATCAAGTTGAAATAGACTTTTCAACGAAGCAGATTTTGGCTGAAACGTTACAGGAGGCAAGGTCATAATTTCCTCTTGCTTCATTTTTTTTAGAATAATATTTATTTTTTGTAAAGTATTTTTGCTTTGTTTTTTAAATAAAAAATCTAAGGAATCGTGCATATAAATTAATACCACAATTAACATTATTAATGAAAAACAACCTGCAATAAAAAAAGGGAAACGCCAACCAAAATTTGGAATAGCATACGCACAGAAAAAACCGGTAAAAATAGCACCAAGTGGCCATCCGGCTTGTACTAAACCAACATTAAAATCCCGATTTTTATTATTCGAAAATTCAGATGCGGTTGCGGCTAAGGTGGGTAAAACCCCTCCAATTCCTAATCCGGTTACTAATCGAAAAGCTAATAATTGTTCGTATGATACACACACTGACACTAGGAACATACCCAATGAAATCATGAATAAACAGACTATAAATATCAGTTTTCGGCCTACTTTATCTCCCAAAGGGGCTATCAAAAGACTGCCTATCATCATCCCAAATAAGCCCATACTAAAAACATAGCCCATATCGAATTTTGACAAACCCCATTCTTTTATGATGTCTCCGGTAGAAAAGGAAACAACTAAAACATCGATTCCATCGTTCATGTTCAAAATGACACATATTGCCACAATAATAATCTGAAACGGGCTCATTTTTCCTTGATCAAGGATTCCTTTATAGTGATTTTGCAATTGGTCTTTTGTCATATTATTTTTATAAAGAAGTATCCTAAAATTCAAGCAATATAATCACTTTATCAACAAAACAAAAACTTCAAAATTTTAATGGTAATTTGTTAGGAAGCAGATGGCTTTAGCGACCGACTCTTTTTTGTAAGTTTTCGGGATATCTGGCTCCTTGTATTGCGATTTTTGAGGCTGCAATTTCAATCTCAGATAGGTCATCAGGCGTAAGCTCAATTGCTGATGCTCCAAGGTTTTCTTCCATGCGGTTCAGCTTCGTTGTTCCCGGAATAGGCACAATCCATGGCTTTTGCGCTAATAGCCAAGCCAATGCAATTTGAGCAGGGGTTGCATTTTTTTGCGTTGCAATTTTATGAAGCAGCTCAATTAAGGTCTGATTTACTTTTCTGGCCTCGGGTGTAAACCTAGGAACTATGTTACGGAAATCAGTACTGTCGAAAGTCGTATTTTCATCAATTTTTCCTGTGAGAAAACCTTTCCCCAGAGGACTAAATGGAACAAAGCCAATCCCAAGTTCTTCAAGCGTGGGGATAATTTCAATTTCGGGCTCTCTCCACCACAAGGAATATTCACTTTGAAGCGCCGTAACGGGTTGAACGGCATGTGCTTTACGAATTGTTTGCACACCTGCTTCAGAAAGACCAAAGTGTTTTACCTTGCCTTCTTGAATCAAATCTTTCACTGTGCCAGCCACATCTTCTATAGGTACGTTTGGATCAACTCGGTGTTGATAGTATAAATCTATGCGATCCGTTTTTAGTCGCTTGAGCGCAGCTTCGGCAACGGTACGAATGTTCTCAGGCCTACTATTCAAGCCTTTATTTACTTCGCCGTCTTCGAAACCAAATTTAGTTGCAATTACTACCTGATCCCGAAATGGAGCAAGAGCTTCACCCAGCAATTCTTCATTTATGAAAGGACCGTATGCTTCGGCACTGTCAAAGAATGTTATGCCATGCTCAAAAGCAGTTCGTATTAACTTAATCGCATCTTTTGTTTCCGTTGCCGGACCATAGCCATAGCTAAGTCCCATACAACCAAGTCCAAGAGCAGATACTTCCAGTCCGCTATTTCCAAGTTTTCTTGTTTTCATTTTTTTAATTTAAATTAAAAATTTCCAGAAGTAGTATGCAGATTAACTAATTTCCACTTCTCGTTTTTCTTAGTGTACACTTCGGTATAAACAAGCTTATATAAACTGCCTCCATTTACGGTGAAATACGCTTTTCCAACCAAAACAGCCGTATTTCCATACACTTTAGCTGAAGCTTCTTTTACTTGTATTTTGTTGTAAACAAAACTTCCCGTTTTCAGTTCTTTTATCCATTGTGCTTTGGTTGTGGTATGTCCTGTGATATGGATAAAGACTAATTCATCATCAAACAAATCTTCGACTAGGGTTATTTTTCCTTCGGTTTTCCAACGAAATTTTTCGACAGATAAATTGACGATTTCTGCTTCAATTGCTTCCATAGTAGTAAAAATTAAGATTGGAATCTATAATTGTAGTAGCTTGTTGACTTTTCAATTAAAGTACAAATTTCAGCATGAAGCCGTTACTTTAAAAATTAAAATCAAACAGACAATTATGAAATTCAAATATTTCTGAATTTTAATGGACTTAACTGTACATGTTTTTTAAAGAAATTATTAAAATTAGTGACTTCTGTAAATCCTAAAGCAAAGGCAATTTCAGATACATTCCAAGTACTGTATTTTAATAAAATTTTAGATTCTTGCAAAACACGTTCCGCAATAATTTGAGATGTAGTTTTTTGAGTCGTTTCTTTTACGGCCTTATTCAAATGATTGACATGAATATTTAATTGGTTCGCAAAATTGGAAGCCGTTCTAAAATGGACTTTTTGATTGGTATCATCAATAGGAAATTGACGTTCTAAAAGTTCTAAAAATAAAGCCGAAATTCTTTGGGAAGCATTCAAGTGTTGCTTTTCAATAGTGGCAGAAGGCTCCGTTTTCATGGCAAAATGCAACAGTTCAAAAACAAGATTTCGTAACACATCGTATTTATAAACATATTCTGAATTGATTTCTTCAAACATACGTTTATAAATGTCTGCGACTTTTTCTACTTGTTCATCTGTCAATTCAAAAATATGCGTGCCATTAGGTTGGAAAACCGAGTATTGATTCAAGTTCCCAAATTGATGAAAGAAATGCTGATTGAAAACACAGAAAGAACCTTCCTTTATGGAATCATTATGATCCCACTTATATGGTATATGAGGACTGGAAAAAGACAATGCCTGTTTTTTAACTTCCACTATTTTGTCAGCAAAGTGTACTCTACTATTACCCTTCACCAACATGATTTTATAAAAATCACGACGCTTATAAGGAACTGGCTTGGCTTTTTCTCCAACAAAAGGTTCTAAATTAAAAACATTGAAATGCCCTATTTCGTTTTTAAAATTTTCGGGCATCCAATCGAATTTTGTCTTATAAAAATCTTCTATTGATTCTGTTTTTTCCATAAATAAAATAGCAATTTTAAATAAAGGTAATGCCTAATTAGAGCCTGGTCAAATCTTTAATAAAAAATTGCAGGATTATTTAAAAAGCATAGGTTAGTGTTGCATTCCAAACAAAGTCTTTACTCGCGGCTATATTAGTATCAATCACTTTATTGAAGAATACTGAAACTGAGAATGGATTGTCAACTTTTGATACTGTAAACGTAGTACTCGTATAAAAACCATCGACATCATTCATTCGAAGATAATACACTTGCGGACTTATTCTCATTCGTAAACTATTAGATACTTCAATATTTGAGATACCAGAATTCACGGTAACAAAATGCGTGTTTTTAATAGTTCCAAAATCAAAACCATGAGAATATAAATAATACATTCCTAGAGTTAAGTCCTTAGAAATATGATAAGTAGGCACAACTTCTGTTGCCACATATCTTTGACTTACAATATAATCACTTGTAACACCATCCTTAGTTAATGGTACTGTTTTGAATGCAAATGCAGGATGAGCTCCTATATTCAATGAAAATTTATCACTTTTATAGGCTTTATATCGCCCCCAAAAAATAAATGCCCATGGTTTTCCTTCCAATGAAACTCTAAATTCAGGTTCAAAAGTTAGCCTGCTTGTTCCAAGTGACATATTAACTATTGCCGCCGGTTTCCCTAAGGTAAATGTAGGGATAATAGAAATACCATTATTTGTGACACTAATAGCTCCCTTCACATGAAATGAATCAGAACTTTTTTCTTTATTTTGAGAAAATAGGGTTAAACTACAAAACAACAAAAGGATTAGTAACAATTGCTTTTTTAAAAGATATTCTTTCGAGAAATTAGAAATATTAATGATTGTATTCATAGGTTTAATTTGATGTCTTCGTTAATTTTAATTTTGTTGCAAAAATAATTTAAAAAAAACATTTAAAAAATATATATTTCAAATAGTTTATTACAAAATTCAAATAATATTTTGTAAAAAAAATAAAGTTACGAGGCTGTATTTTAGCTAAGATAGAAAATGGTAACTATTGTAGTCACGCTTTTAAAACGCTGTCCGGTACTGAAAAAAGTCAAAATTATTTACCATAAAAAAGGTCTTAAGAAATAAATCTTAAAACCTTACTTTTACTATTGGTTCTTATTAAAATGAAAGATGACCTTTCAACTTTTATACATCTATGGAGTCATAAA
>JBJOQF010000258.1:0-3325 GCA_046050185.1 Bacteroidota bacterium | reverse complement strand
GGAATTAATGATGATTCGGTTTTACCAAGTGCTTTGGAATCTGAAAAACCGGGAGTAGCTGAGGATAGAATCTTTTTGAATCTTTTATTGAACCAGTTTGATAAAGTAAAAATGGATTTGGATCCTTATAATTGGGAAATCATTTTGACTTGGAATGAAAAAGTAAATAAATACAAAAATCCAGTTTATGCGTTCAAAGTTCGGGATAGGGAAATAAAAATGGCAACACATACGGAGTCGCTTTCGCATTCTCAAATCCCAAAAATAGCTTTGCCAAAGTATCAGGCTTGGGGCGATATTCTGCGTTGGTGTTTACAGGAAAATGTTCCCGGGGAATTTCCTTTCACAGCAGGTTTGTATCCATTTAAACGTGAAGGAGAAGATCCGTCACGAATGTTTGCTGGAGAAGGCGGACCGGAAAGAACCAACAAACGTTTTCATTATGTAAGCGCTGGATTGCCGGCAAAACGATTGTCAACGGCTTTTGATAGTGTGACTTTATACGGAAATGACCCCCATGTACGTCCTGATATTTATGGAAAAATCGGGAATGCCGGAGTTTCTATTTGCTGTTTGGACGATGCTAAAAAGCTGTATTCCGGTTTCGATTTGGTTCATGCGATGACTTCGGTAAGTATGACTATTAATGGACCGGCACCCATGTTGTTAGGGTTTTTTATGAATGCTGTGATTGACCAACAATGCGAATTTTACATTAAAGCAAATAATCTGGAAACAGAGGTTGAAGAAAAAATCAACAAAATCTACACCAAAAAAGGAGTAGAGAGACCGCATTATCAAGGTGATTTACCGGAAGGAAACAACGGTTTAGGGTTGATGCTTTTGGGCGTTACCGGAGATGAGGTTTTGCCTGCGGATGTTTATAACGAAATCAAAGCAAGAACGTTATCTCAAGTTCGTGGAACGGTTCAGGCCGATATTCTTAAAGAAGATCAGGCACAAAACACCTGTATTTTCTCTACTGAATTTGCCCTACGATTGATGGGTGACGTACAGGAATATTTCATTAGCAAGAATGTCAGGAACTTTTACTCGGTTTCTATTTCGGGATATCATATTGCAGAGGCAGGAGCAAATCCTATCACACAATTGGCGTTTACGCTTTCGAATGGATTTACTTACGTAGAATATTATTTGAGTCGTGGGATGAATATTAACGATTTTGGACCCAATTTATCCTTCTTCTTTTCGAATGGAGTTGATCCGGAATATGCCGTTATAGGTCGTGTGGCACGTAAAATTTGGGCGAAAGCCATGAAAAATAAATACGGAGCTAACGAACGCGCGCAAATGTTGAAATACCACATTCAGACTTCTGGACGTTCCTTACACGCCCAAGAAATTGATTTTAATGATATTCGTACGACTTTACAAGCGCTTTATGCGATTTATGACAACTGTAATTCATTGCATACGAATGCTTATGACGAGGCGATTACAACACCTACTGAAGAGTCTGTGCGACGGGCGATGGCGATTCAGTTGATTATCAATAAAGAATTAGGATTGGCCAAAAATGAAAATCCAATTCAAGGTTCGTTCATCATCGAAGAATTGACGGATTTAGTTGAAGCTGCAGTTTTAGAAGAATTTGACAGAATTACCGAGCGTGGCGGTGTTCTTGGCGCTATGGAAACGATGTACCAAAGAAGTAAAATTCAGGAAGAAAGTTTGTATTATGAAACTTTGAAACATACCGGAGAATTTCCAATTATAGGAGTGAATACGTTCTTGAGTTCCAAAGGTTCTCCAACGATAATTCCGGCTGAAGTAATTCGTGCCACCGAAGAAGAAAAACAATATCAAATTGATATGTTGAGCCATTTACACCAGGCCAATCAGGATTTAGCAAAGGAACATTTGAATACGCTTAAGGAAGCTGCCATTAAAAATGAAAATTTATTTGAATATTTAATGGAAGCGACAAAGGTTTGTTCATTGGGACAAATTACTTCAGCTTTATTTGAAGTGGGAGGACAATACAGAAGGAATATGTAAATAGAATATCATTTTTAGATTTTATAAAAGACCTTTCAGCGATGAAAGGTCTTTTTATTGTTGTTCAATTTTACTTTAAAACTTCTGAAGAATGAATAGTTGTAATATAAAATCTTTGTAATGTTTTTTTAGACTGAAAAGACGAGTCAATTTTAATAATTTAAGATTCTCAATAATTTTCCAAATTGGCTCAGAAAAAATCAATATAAATTCAATAAAATGATTAAAATGCAAGAGTAAATTATTGTTTTTAACACAGTTTTATTATTAACAAAATTTGTGTAATAAAATTATTAATTAATTGATAATCAATTAGTTAACGAGTAATTTAGTGCTAATATTTTATTTCCGTAAAGCTTTTCTTAGCGAACTGTGTTCTTTGTCGGGAATAACAGAATGTTGTCTTGTTAAGAGTAGTTTCTTTTCCTTTTTTTTAGGTAATACCTAACTTTGGTTTGACAAAAATTTATTTGATTTAGGTTGTTTGTCATGCAACTTTCGGATAAATAAAAATGATTTTTGTTTCTAAAAAAAATCTTTTAGATGCTGGACTACTTCAAATTAATTTTGAAGATGTTTTGTTTTCTGCAAGTTTTCTCCCCAAGACTGAAAACTTTTGTACAACACCTATTTACTAATTTCAATGCTAATTGTTTTAGATTAGAGTTTAAGGTTGCTTTTAGCAATTATCTGGTTATTAAAAGAATTTAGTTATTGTTCCCCGCAATAAAAATCTTTTGGATGATGGCATACTTCATAAATGTATTTATGAAGATGTTTTATGTTTCTGCAAGTTTTTCCCCTAAGTCTGTAAACTTCCTTTTTTATCTAAGTTATGATGTAAAAAATACTATTATTATGAAAAAGAGTACAATTTTAGAGTTTTTCGATGTTTTAACGGGCAATATAATTAGTTGCTTTATCACGAAAAACATTGTTTCTGAATTAAATTTTGTGAAATTTAATGAAAGAAGTTCAATTGATTGTCTGTCAAAATTGCGACAAAACCGTTGGCAACGATGGTTATTTTTACCATTTATTTTGACAATAATTTTGATGACGGCTTATACTGTTAATGCTCAGAATATTCAAGGTATTATTCCGGTACAACATCCTATTGGAGGTTCTGGTGTTGATGGGGATGCTTGGGCTCACGAACCTATCGGTACTAAATATGAAAATATTGGGGATTTGTTTGATAAGTTGTATAATGGTACTACTCATGCTACTAATCATGGTGTGCTTAATTTAACAAATGGTCAGCTTATTTATCCTGGCGAAACCTTTTTCTTGCAGGATCGTTATG
>JBJOQF010000257.1:0-6065 GCA_046050185.1 Bacteroidota bacterium | reverse complement strand
GATGATTTATACTTAATTCCAACGGCGGAGGTTCCGGTAACCAATTTGTTCCGTGATGTAATCTTAAACGAAAATGAACTACCCGTTTTAACTACGGCTTACACACCTTGTTTTCGTAGAGAAGCAGGTTCTTATGGGGCGCACGTACGTGGATTAAACCGTTTGCATCAATTTGACAAAGTGGAAATTGTACGTGTAGAACATCCTGATAAATCATACGAAGCTTTGGACGGAATGGTTGAACACGTTAAAAATATTTTACAGGAATTGAAATTACCATATAGAATATTGCGTCTTTGTGGTGGCGATATGGGATTCACATCGGCTTTGACGTATGATTTCGAAGTTTTTTCTACGGCGCAAGATCGCTGGTTAGAAATCAGTTCAGTTTCTAATTTTGAGACTTTTCAAGCGAATCGTTTGAAATTGCGTTTCAAAGACAAAGACGGAAAAAACCAATTGGCACACACTTTAAACGGAAGTTCATTGGCTTTGCCAAGAGTTTTGGCTGGAATTTTAGAAAATTACCAAACTCCGGAAGGAATCGTAATTCCTGAGGTTTTGCGTCCGTATTGCGGGTTTGATATTATAGATTAAATTTAGCTTGTTTTTATTTACCGCAAATTCGCAAATTTTATTTTTATTGAATTATAAAATAATTTGCGAATTTGCGGTTAAATGACTTTGGATAAAGTACTATTTAGCGTAAAAATTAATAATGAAAAAACTTTTTCTTTATATCTCCTTGTCATTCTCGCTATTTGCTTTCGCCCAAAACGAACAATTGGCGCAGTATTATTATGACAAAGGCGATTTTGAAAAAGCCAAAATCAGTTATGAAGAGTTACTGGAAAATCTCCCTCAAAACACACAGTATTTTTTAAGAACCATTGATTGTTACCAACAATTACAGCAGTATGACGTAGCCGAAAAGGCCATTCAAACCCGATTGAATAAATACAAACAAGGCAATCTTTTGGTAGAATTGGGATACAATTTTCAGTTGCAAAAAAATGATGTCAAAGCCAAAGGATATTACGAACAGGCTTTAGACAGAATCAAAAAAAATCCAAATGAAGTGTATAGCATTTCCAATTCATTTGAGCGCAAAGTACTGTTGGAATATGCTTTGAAATCGTATCAAATTGCAACAGAATCGGAGGCTAATTTTAATTTCAATTATCAAATAGGCTTGCTTTATGGACAATTAGGCAATCAGGAAATGATGATTAATACTTTTCTGAATGAAGCCTATGCGAATCCTCAAAATTCGATACAAATTCAAAATCAATTGTCTCGTTTTATGGTGGATGAGGGCGATGCCAATTTTAGTGAAATATTACGCAAAGCATTAATTATAAGGGCTCAAAAAAATCAGGATCTTTTTTGGAATCATTATTTGAGTTGGTTTTATACCCAACAAAAAGAGTTCGAAAAAGCATTTATTCAAGAAAAAGCCATTTACAAACGCAATCCGGAATCCCTTTCCAATATCGTGAATTTAGGACAATTGGCTATTGAAGAGGACAATCAGGAAGCAGCTAAGGAAATTCTTGGGTTTGTATTGGAAAACACAAAAGATTTAGAACTGTTGATTCAGGCAAATTCCTATTTGATTAAAATGAAAATAGAAAAAGCGCAAGAAAAAGAGTATGCTGTCATCAATATGGAATTAGAGGGTTTGTTGAAACAATTTGAAATAAGTCCTTTTACCTTATCTTTGCAGCTGATTCAGGCGCATTTTGTAGCTTTTAATTTGAAAAAACCGGAGGAAGGAAAAGCAATAATTAAGAAATCGCTCGAATTACAGTTGAACGATTACGAAGTGGCTCAGGCCAAAATGGAATTGGCGGATATTTTGCTTTACGAAGAAAAATTCAATCAGGCTTTGATCTATTATTCACAGATAGAATTGGATTTAAAAAATGATATTGTAGCACATGAAGCGAGTTTGAAAGCCGCTAAAACAAGTTATTTCAAAACAGATTTTATTTGGGCTTTGAAACAATTCAAGGAATTGAAATCAGCGAATACACAATTGATTGCCAATGATGCTTTGGAATATTTTCTTTTGATAAATGACAATACCGTTGCTGATTCGACACAAACGGCTTTGAAACAGTTTGCCAAAGGCGATTACCTTTTATATCAAAACAGGAATCAGGAAGCGGTAACGCAATTTCAAACGATATTGAAAAACTATAAAGGCCAGGAAATAGAGGCGGTGACTTTGTTGCGTTTGGGTAAAATTTATGAAAAATTAGGTGATTTTACTTTGGCTTTAAGCCAATATCAAACTATTATTGACAAGCATAGCGATGGTATTTATATTGATGAAGCCTTATACTTCTCGGCAGAAATTTATAACAAAAAGGTACAACAGCCCGAAAAGGCAAAACCATTATACGAAAAGATAATTTTCAGTCACGAAGACAGTATCTATTTTGTGGAAGCCAGAAAAAAATACAGACAGTTACGAGGAGATACCAATTTATAATTTTTAATCAACACCTAACACCCAAATGATACTATACAACGTTACCACAAACATACACGAAAGCGTTCATGACCAATGGATGATTTGGATGCAACACAAGCACATTCCGGAAGTTTTGGCTACTGGGAAATTTACTTCGGCAAGAATGGTGCGGGTTTTAATTGAAGAAGAAATGGGCGGAGTGACTTATTCTGTTCAATACACGACGGATAGTAAAGAAACTTTGGAGCGATATTATCAGGAAGATGCACCGGCTTTGCGTGAAGAAGGGACTAAACTTTTTGGGGATAGAATGCTTACTTTTAGAACGGAGTTGGAATTGATTTCGGAACATTAGAGGAAAGTGTTCAGTATTCAGTTGTCATTGCGAGGAAAGAAGCAATCACACTCAGTTGTTAGTGTTCAGTTGAGAAATAATAAATATTGAAATCTCAATTTGTGATCTCAATTTGAATTTATAATAAAGCATAAAATTTGGAGGTCACAATTTGCGACCTCCAATTTAAAAAAACATATAAATATGCTTTGTGTCTTTGCGCCTTAGCGGCAAAACAAAAACATATAAAAAACACTTTGTGCCTTCGTGGCAAAAAAACAAATAATATGGAAAAAGTAACAGCAAAAAAACACCTCGGACAACATTTCTTGAAAGACGAAAGCATCGCAAAAGACATTGCTGATACGTTGAACTTAGAAGGATATGATGATGTATTAGAAATAGGTCCCGGAATGGGTGTTTTGACAAAGTATTTATTGGACAAACCAATCAATACCTATGTGATTGAAATCGATACGGAATCCGTGGAATATTTAGATGCCAATTACCCAAAATTAAAAGATAGAATCATTTCAAAAGATTTCTTGAAATACAATATCAATGAAATTTTTGAAGGAAAGCAATTCGCAATAATCGGGAATTTTCCGTATAATATTTCGACTCAAATTGTTTTTAGAGCATTAGAATATCGCGATCAGATTCCTGAATTTGCGGGAATGTTCCAAAAAGAAGTGGCGCAACGTATTTGTGAAAAAAAAGGAACCAAAGCCTATGGAATCCTATCGGTTTTAGCCCAAGCTTTTTATGATGCCGAATATCTATTTACAGTCGATGAGAATGTATTTATTCCACCACCAAAAGTAAAATCAGGAGTACTACGTTTGCGCAGAAAAAAAGATTACAGTTTGCCTTGCGGCGAAAAATTATTTTTTACTGTAGTGAAAACGGCTTTTCAACAACGCAGAAAGACCTTGCGAAACAGTTTAAAAACCTTAAATTTGTCCGATAGTTTAAGAGAAGATACCGTTTTTGATCTTCGACCAGAGCAATTAAGTGTAGAACAGTTCATAGAACTCACTCAAAAAATAGAAGCCGATGGAGTTTAAAATCAGCAAAGCGCTAATCCAGGAATTAGAGCAACACATTGTTAAAAAAAATGATAAGGAATTAGAAGCCTTACTCAATGACATGCACCATGCTGATATTGCCGAGATTCTTGATGAGCTTGATTTTGACGAAGCAACTTACATTTTTAAAGTATTAGACAGTGAAAAAACGGCAGAGATTCTTCTTGAACTAGAAGATGATTTGCGGGAGAATATATTAAGCAGACTTTCGCCAAAAGAGATTGCTGAAGAATTAGATGAATTAGAGACGAATGATGCCGCCGATATTATTGCTGAACTTTCGCAAGAGATTAAAGCAGAAGTAATATCAGAACTTCAGGATGTTGAGCATGCTAAGGATATTGTTGACTTATTGCGCTATGATGAGGATACAGCGGGTGGAATTATGCACAAAGAGTTGGTTAAAGTCAATGAAAATTGGAACGTGCTAACTTGTGTAAAGGAAATGCGAATTCAGGCCGAAAATATCTCTCGGGTGCATTCTATTTATGTGGTTGATGATGAAGATCGATTAAAAGGGCGATTGTCGCTAAAGGATTTATTGACGACTTCAACCAGAACGGCGATAAGTGATGTTTATATTCGAAAATTGAATTCGGTGAATGTAGATACCGAAGATGTTGAGGTAGCCAGAATCATGCAGAAATACGATTTAGAAGCCATTCCTGTTATTGATGAATTGGGGCGACTTGTAGGCCGAATCACGATTGATGATATTATAGATGTAATCAAGGACGAAGCCGACAAAGATTACCAGTTGGCTGCGGGTATTACCCAAGACGTTGAAACAAATGACAGTATTTACGAGCATACTAAAGCGCGTTTGCCTTGGTTGTTGATGGGAATGCTAATTGAATTAATCGCGTCTTATGTTATTAAAGGCAATGAAGCCACTTCCCAGAAATTTTATACACTAATTATTTTTATGCCTTTGCTATCGGCAACAGCAGGAAATATTGGGGTACAAGCTTCGGCAATTATTGTACAGGGTTTAGCCAATGGTACTTTAAAAGAATTTAGCCGTAATTATTTCAGTAAAGAAATTTCGGTTGCGATGATTTCAGGGACTATAATCGCTATGTTGGTATTGGGCTATCATACGTTTATGTATGGACAGTTTCAGGTAGGAATGGCGATTTCCATATCTATTGTTGTCGTTATTTTATTTGCGGCTACTTTAGGAACTTTGGTACCGCTTTTCCTGCACAAAAACAATATCGACCCAGCCATTGCAACAGGACCTTTTATCACAACAACTAACGATGTTTTTGGAATTATGATTTACTTCGGAATTGCCAATCTCATTTTAGGATTTTAAGGAGCGAGAGGTGAATAGTGAAGACGAGTAAAGGGTGAGAAACACAATAATTATTTTTTGAAAACAAATTAAATAACCAAAACAATACAACTAACATTCTCTTATCGGCTTCTTTTTTTGGAGAGGTCCCGAAGCTTCGGGAGGGGAGAGGAAAACCACAATCAGCATGAAAGTACACATCATTGGCGGAGGAAACTTAGGTGTTTCGATCGCATTAGGAATATCAAAATTTTCACAAGAAAACCAAGTAACCGTAACCAGACGAAACACTGCCAGTATTTTGTATCTAGAAAAATTAGGAGTTACAGTTTCAACAGATAACACGCATCAAATTCAAGATGCAGATGTAATTATTTTGACTATAAAACCGTATCAGGTAGATACCGTTCTTGCCGAAATTCTTCCTGTGATTTCTAATAAGGTAATCGCTTCGGCAGTGAGTGGATTGTCTATCGAAAATTTACAAAATAAGATAGGCGAAGGGAATAGCGCCGTACGTATTATGCCAAATATCGCATCACAATTTGGTGCATCGGCAACCTGTATCGCGTTTCATGAAAAAAACAAAGAGAAAGCACAAAATACGGTAGCTCTTTTCCAAGATTTAGGAACAGCACCTATTATAGACGAAAAATTGATGGATGCAGCAACCGTTCTTGCGGCCAGCGGAACAGCTTTTGCCTTGCGTTACATTCGTGCATCGATGCAAGCCGGAATCGAAATAGGATTTGACTGGCAAACAGCATTGGCAATTTCAGCACAAACCGTAAAAGGAGCTGCCGAAATGCTATTGGAAGAAAAAGGACACCCGGAACAATTAATTGACCGTGTAACCACGCCACAAGG
>JBJOQF010000256.1:0-5982 GCA_046050185.1 Bacteroidota bacterium | reverse complement strand
AATCGTTTATCAGATTGAGCTGCTTTTAATGAATAACCGCCGCCGCCACAAATTCCGAGTAATCCAAGTCTTGCTGTGTCAACACCTTTATATTGAGAAATAAAGTCGGCCATTGCGTGTATGTCTTCAATTCGGTTTGCAGGTTTATCTACATTACGAGGCTCTCCGCCACTACCTCCTTGGTACGCTGCATCTGCCGTGATAGTAATAAATCCCTGCTCTGCTAATCGTTGAGCATATAAACCAGCCACCTGTTCTTTTACACCGCCATTAGGATGAGCAATAACTAATGTAGGATATTTTTTTGATGAGTCAAAGTTAGCAGGCGTATAAACATTAGCAACTATTGTAATATCCTTAATTTTATAGTTGACAGGATGTATGTTTACTTTTCCTATTTCATTTTGGTTAATGGCTCCTTCATATACCAAAGTAAAGGGATTTTGTTTATATGTATTTTGAGCATTTGACATATTTATAGTTATTATTGAAATTGCTAATGCAATTATTAATGATACTTTTTTCATTTCTTTTATTTTTTTAATTATTGTGCCTGTCTACTTTTCAATACTTCGTTTACTACTTCTTTTGCTGCTTTAGTTTTCTTTTTACCTATGAATGGTTTGATTACGACAATAAATTCTTTTAACTGTTCAGCTGATACACCTAAATTAAAAGTAATTGATAAATGACTTTTTAGCATTGGTTCAGCTTCACCAATTGCACTGATAACAGAAATCGTAATCAATTCTCTTTGGGTGAAGGTTAAAACATCTCTTTCAAAAATTGCTGCAAATAAGTGTTCTTTTAAAAAAGTATCTATTACTGGTGCAAAAGCGGAATATCCAGTAAGCGTATTAGATTGTGGCGTTTTGGTAAGTTGTTCCAAATTTTTTTTGCCTCTTTGATATTTATTGCCATCCTCTTTAATGGGAGAAGCTTCTTTACCAGGTTCATCGATAATGCCATTTGCTTTTCTTTCGTTAAGCACTTCCATAAAAGTTTGCAATCCTCTGATACTTCTTGGAAAACCGCAATATGCATAGGTATGAACCAATACTTCTTTTACTTCATTCACGGTAAGTCCCGCTTCAAGTCCTTTGTTTAACGCTAATTTTAGTTGGACTAAATCGCCTTTAGCTGTCAGTGATGCAATGGTAATAATGCTTTTTTCTTTTGCGCTTAAATTACTTTCGGTAGCTGTCAATTGATTTGCTTTAATGTCATTAGGTAACAATGTAATGCTTACAATCATCATTATAAAACTGAAAATTTTAAAATCCCCCATGTTTATTTTATTTACTGTTTTTTCAAATATTTCAATTCTTCAGAATTACTATTTTCGTTAACCATTTTTGTATTTCTTTTTCGGCTTCGATTTTCTTTTCATCTTCTATGACAAATAAAATCCCGTCTCTTTCTATACCTCCTTTAATGGAAAATCCTTCCAATATTTTACATTCAGTGCATAGTTCTTTAACCTTATCGAAACTACTTCCTATACCATAACCAGCATTGGTGTTAAACGGAATAATAGTTTTACCTTTTAAATTGGATTGTCTTAAAAAACTTTTCATAGGTGGAGGTAATTGCATTCCCCAAGTTGGAAAACCTATAAAGACAGTATCAAATTTTTCAATGTTGTCAATTTTGGTTTTGAGTGGGGGTAAAAAACCTGTTTCGTTTTCTTTGGCGACCTGATCAACAATTGCTTTGTAATTTTCAGGGTAAGGATTTTGAAGTTCCAATTCAACTAATTTGCCTCCTGTTTGTTTATGAATGATTTGGGCAACTGTTTTGGTGTTCTTTGTTCGAGTTAGATAGACAATAAGAATACTATTTGTATTCAAATCATCTTTTCCTTGCTTAACAGAACTTTGTGCTTTGGAACAACTCGAAAATAAACAAGCTGTTACTATCATCATTAAACAATATGTAGTTACTTTTTTCAATTGAATTATTGTTTAGGGTTGTTTATCGGTTGTATTTAATTAATCCAATTTTTTTTCTTTAAGCCATATAGCCATTAAATCAGCCACTTCTATATTATTTAAATCTGAAAACGGAAAATGCGTATTCCCCTTAACACCTATTTCCGGTAAATGAATAACAGTTACATCACCACCATATTTGTTTACTACATCTCGCCATAAACGCGCCATTTGGAGGCGTACTCTCCATCCGTCTGCCCCAGGATTGTTTGAGAGGCTTTCAGGAATATTATCGCCGTAATAAATAACAATCGGTATTTTAGTAAGTTTCATAAATTCTTTCATAGGAATCGAACTTGCTTCTAGTGAACCCGCCGAACTTATCAAAGGTGATGGCGCTTCTCCTTCAGGAAATATAAATCCGCTACCAGGCTCATAAGATACTATTGCTTTGACGTTTTGATTTTTTAAAGCAGTGAGCCATCCCATACCACCAGAATGGGAATGTGTAACCAAAATGGCTGGACCTATTGTGTTAAATAATGCTGAAACCGCATCCGAATTAAGATTACTATCGATAGCACCAATATTTGGTACCATAGAACGAAAGTATTGATTGAGTGTATTTGAATCTCGAGCAAATTGAACACCTTCAAAATAATTGGGCCATATACCTATACGGAAGACGTCAAACCATTGCTGCTCGTCAGGTATTGGATTGATGGTAGCTGCTACAGTACTTCTGCCAGCATTTCCTCTTCTTGGTTGATCAATCACATAAACAGGAAAGTTTCTGCGAAGAAAAATATTTTGATACCCTTCTCGTCCGTCGGGCGTGGTTTCCCATGTTTTAGAAAATTGACCTATACCATGCCACATTACTAATGGATATTTACGAGCTTTTACAGGAATTTGATAAAAAACATAGGCGTGGTCTCCACGAAAAGTTTGTCCTTCAGGAGTAGGTTTATACGGATCGAATGTACCCGGATTTGTAATTATAGTTCCTCCAACAGCAAAACTTCCTTGCTTTTCTATTAGTAACGGTTTCTGTTTTGTGGTTTTTTGTGCATAAAATGATGAATTGATCATTAATAACAAACAATATATACTCCACAATCTTATTATTTTCCTTTTTATCATAATTATTTTTTATTTATTGTCTTCAAATGCCTTTTCTATTACATCTAATCTTGCTTTTCTGTAATCCGAAAAATTACCCGCAGATCCATCTTCCTTAAACTCAAAAATATTATTTTTAGTAGTATCATACAAGGACCAAATTGGCAACCCTTTCCCATTTGGATTACCCGTTTTAGCAAAATTAACCCAATAGGAATTCATCATTTTGCTTACTTCTTTATCTGTTTTATCAAATTTAAAGCCATTGCGTTCTATTAGATTGTCAAATACAAAAGGAATTTCAGAAGCATGAGAGGCTCCATATTTCATTCTATCCTTCATAGCGATAGGAACATAAGAAAAGAGGTATGTATATACTGGTATTGATTTTGAAACAAAAGCTCTAGCGGTAAACCGAGCAGGCTCCGCCCAAACTTTATCTGTATTAACTAAGGCTAACATCTTTGCAAAATCAGCAGTACCATCAGCATCATAAGCTGCTGTTGCTTCTTCATTAAAATTACCAAACAATGTCAGTAATTCTTCTTTAGATTTTGCGTTAACAAAACCTGCTGGAACTTCAGCACTATTTGAACCGATGAGAAGAGGGACATGAGCCTGTCTGCCTGCCTTATAGGCGCTTTCTGCTGTTTCAATAACCAGTTTACCATCAAGAATTGGACCGGAATAGATAGGCAGACCTCCGGGGCCATCGGTTTCTTGACCTCCATCTACAATCTCAGCAACACTAAGAGAGCGCAGCTTTGCCAATGCTAATGCGTCCGTGCCTTCGATTCTATGTTTGTGGGCAAAGTTTTTTCCAATTGTTTCTGCTGAAACGGGGTAATGACTGTTGGCGTTCTCGTCATGTATTGGTCTTCCTGTAAGTACGCCATCACGGCCACCACCGGATTCGATGATTGCCTTTTGAAAAAGTCCTTTTGCATCAGGGATGGTCAGCAGTGAATGTACCGAAACCCCTCCTGCAGACTCACCGAAAATGGTTACATTTTTTGGATTACCTCCAAAAGCAGCTATGTTTTCCTTTACCCACTTGAGTGCTGCAATCTGGTCCATATAGGCATAATTGCCTTTAGGCTCTTCAGGATGCTCATTGCTTAACGCTGGAAATGCAAAAAAACCAAGACGCCCAAGACGGTAGTTGAAGGTCATCAGGATGACACCTTGTTTGGCAAATTGGACACCTGAAAAATCAGGTTGGGAACCACTCCCAAATACGAATGCACCACCATGAATCCATACCATAACCGGTAATTTTGCTCCCAGCTTAGTACCAGCAGGCAGCCACAAATTGAGATACAAGCCATCTTCTGATGAGCCCTCTGAAATTGAACCAGGTGCAGCACCCCAACCTGCTTGAGCAAAATTTGGTTCAAATTTGCTTGCATCACGAACATCTTTCCAAGCTTTTATAGGTTGAGGTGGGCGCCAGCGATATTCGCCAACAGGCGGAGCAGCATATGGAATCCCCTTGAAGACTGAAACGCCTCCTTCAGTTTCACCACGTACTAATCCAGAAACAGTTTTTACTATCGGCGATTTTTCCTGAGTAGTAGTATCTCTTTTTAGTTGTGCATACAAACCACAACTAATAATAATTGCTAAACCTGTTATTATTTTCTTCATTTAGATAATTTTAATGTTCAGGTGTCATGAGCTTAGTGAACGACAATGAGCCGAGTTTCCAACCTTCATGTCCTTTAACATACACTTCTGTTACAATAAAAGGATTGGTTACTTCATTCCCTCCAACTACTGCCAATAATGTAATTTTATTTAAAAGTATAGCCGTATTGCCAATTATATTTACAGATACTTCATGAATATCAGCTTTTTTATAATGAATTCCACCACTTTTAATGATGTTGATTTCTTGAGTTTTACCCCAACTTCCGCCCATGTGAACAAAAACCGATTTATCGTCAAACAAAGGAGCGAGACTATCAACATTTTTATCGGCCATCCATTGCCATTTTTGCTTAGAAAGCTGAATAACTTCTTGTTCGGCGGTATTTTGTGCAAAAACATTAGTTGCGAATAAAACGAACATAAGTAGTCCGAAAATTGATTTTTTCATAGTCGTGAATTTTAGTATTATGTATTTTTATTATTTCTGAATCTGATGCGTATCTCGAACACTGCTGAATGTTAAAGCTAATAATTTCCAATTATTGCCTTGTTTTTGATAGGTTTCTGTTACAGTAAATTCAGTCACAACTTCACTTCCTCGAACTATAGCCTCTAGGGTAATTCTGTTCCAAAGGATTGCCGTTTTTCCAAAAGTTTCTATTGCTACATCATGAATTTTAGCATTCTTGTACCAAATTTTACCTGTTTTAATAATGTCGAGTTCCTCGTCTTTTTTCCAAGTACCACTCATATGGACAAATTTTGATTTGTTGTCAAAGAGAGGTTCAAGTTTATCTATATTTTTATCGGCCATCCATTGCCATTTTTGTTTAGAAAGTTGAATCACTTCTTGTTCAGCGGCAGTGTAAGTGGGAGCAACAGGAGTTGTTTTATTTTCTTGTGCAAAAGAAAATTGGAAGCTTGCTACAGCAATGAGGCTCATAATTAATGCTTTCATTTGGTATAATTTAAAGTTAAATTGTGATTTTTAATTTTATTACTTCTTCAATGGTGCTTCTACGTCAGAAAAAGCTTGTACAAAGGGAGGTAATCTTTCTCCCTGAATTTGAATGGTATCCAATTGATTATTGAATTCATTTAATTCAGCTGTGCTAAATTTTATAGCCGATGCTCCAATATTTTCCAGCATGTGAGCCATCTGTGTGGTGCCTGGGATAGGAACAATCCAAGGCTTTTGTGCCAGTAGCCATGCCAGCGAAATTTGGGCAGGACTGGCATTTTTTTGTACACCCCAGTTTTTTAATACATCTACGAGTGC
>JBJOQF010000255.1:0-5149 GCA_046050185.1 Bacteroidota bacterium | reverse complement strand
GCACGGCTTACGCAATATTCTCTATTTTGAAAAACTACAAAATACCAAAATCTACCAATAATATAAGCCCCATATATCGGCTTAGCATTTTTATTTATTTCTGTAGCTATTAAAAATGCTTTTAAAAGTTGCCCTAGCGGGTCTCTACTAGATGCTTTATCTTTTTTATATTCATGAAAATGGAAATATGGGCTTTCAATTAAATCCATAATTCCTTTTGCCATAGTAAAATCTGGTTTTACTTTTAAATGCACATTATCTACTGTAGCTTCTATTTGTTTATCAAATAATGATTGAATTTCTTTAGTTGATGCTAAATTAGCTAAATCAACAATGTAAGCGATAAAATACATTTTTAAGTCTTCTTCAGACCAAAAATCAATGCTATTTTTTGCTCTTAATAAAATTTTATTAAATAACTTTTTCTCAAAGTCATCTAACGTTATTATTGTTACATCAATCCAAACTTTCATTAAGTCGCTTGGTTCATCTAATTTATTTAAGTTAAATGTCTTTAATATTTGAGCTTCTGTATTAAAACTTAAAAATTTATTTTTAGTCATAGTAATTTTTCCTGTTCTGTAATATATTGTAGTGCTTTTTCTTCGCTTTGTTCGATAGCAATTTCTACGGCAAGTTTTGCGATGTTAAGGAGTTTTTGGCTTTTGGTTTTTAGTAAAAAGCTTTGTTGAATTTTTGAAGATATTTGGGTTTGGGTTTCAAGGGGGAGAATTGGTATTACAATATTAAAAATATCTTTGGGTGAGATATTTGTTTGTACGCCACCAGTACCAATTTTTTCTAGTTGCATTTTACAAATAATTGAATTTATGATTAAGCATAATGTATCTTGTTCATAATCTTTAATAGAAAGCTTGAGTATTCTTTGATTAATTATTGCATGAATATTTTTTTCTATTTTACAACAATTGCCAATTGTGCCAGACATTGATATTAATAAATCATTTTCTTTCACTATATTTCTATAAATAGCATTATCTTTTAATAGTGGGACTTTATTGGTATTTGATAAATCTAAGTAGCCATTTTTAATATTGGTAATTCTGATTAAATCTATATCGCCATTCTCAGAATATGTATCACTATCAAATGGATATCCAGTTGAATAGTCATCAATAAAATCTTCAATTTTCGCAAACCCACCCTTATAGTTTTTAATATGTTCTTCTAATTGTTCATATTTTTCTTGATAGTATTCTGCATCTAATCTACCACTATCTAAAAAACTGTTTTTAATGCTTTTTATGGCAATATTATTTTTACTGGATTTAAAATTTTCTAAATCAAGTTCGGTAAGTAAAATTTGTTCTGCTTGTTTGTAAAGGGTTTGGCTTTGTTCTAGGTAAGAGTGGGCAGTTGTTACTAAATTTTCTATTTTTTGTTGGAATTGTTGAGATAGTAGAGGCACAACAATAGACTTAACTTGTATTAAATTAAGCAAAGGTTGCACATTACCAGCAGAAAATCTTTTAGTTTGAAAAATTCCAAAATTAGAGTTAATAAAAGTTGATAAATAGTAAGGATTAATTTTATTATTAATATTTTTTATAGTAGCTATATTTCTATCTGTATTAGCTACTATATTAGTGTAAACTACACTAGATTTTCCAACCGTCCCTACAATTGATATTAGTACATTACCAATTTTTAAGCTAGAACGTAGATTTTTATTGTGTAAATTTAAACTACAATATCTTATATTATCTAAATCAATTAAATTATCTTTAATATTATGCCCAGATAAATATACAATCCCACTATTTTCATCTAACTCAGGTGAACCATGCTCACCATCTGTAACATCTGCAAATTCTGATATTTTTATATGTGGTAATAATTTTAATTTTGTATCTTGATTAATAAATTTTTTATTAAAAAATTCAGCATCAAATCTATTAATAGAACTAATATAACTTAAATTATTTTCCACCGCCTCCAACCCCTCCAACAAAGCCTCATATTTAGCTTTATCAAAAGGGCTTACATCTTTCCCACAAAACTAAGCTTCTCCTTTTTAGCAAATTCAGTAAAAGCTTCTGCAATTCCATCTTGTGTTTTATTATCATGATTAAACAAATCATGTTTTACTATCAAATGCCCATGGTCATCTAAAACTGGTTTACCTTCATCATCTTTAACATAAATTTTATCCCCGCTATTATCTTTGCTTGGTTCAGTCATTGTGGCAAAAAATATTGGATAATCTTCTACTTGTGGGCAAAGTTTATCGTCCCATTTTTGTACAAGTAAAACACTGGTTTTTGTTCCTGTATGAGGCTTGAAAACATTCCCATGTAAACCAATAACTGCTAAAATACGGCATTTTGAAGCTATAAATTCACGGATTTTTTTATCACTAGCATTATTAAACCTACCTTGAGGCAAAACAACTGCCATTCTTCCGCCTGATTTTAAAAAGTCTAAATTGCGTTCGATAAATAAAATATCACGTCCTACTTTAGTTTCTACTTTGCCGTTATCTTTTTTGCCAAGTTCATATTTGCCTAAAATTCTACCTTCCTTTATATCTCCTGCAAATGGTGGATTTGCCATTAAAATATCAAATTCAAAATCTCGGTTTTCATCTTTAGTTTTGCGTAAACTTCTTAATTTTTTCCAACCTTGGCTATATATGTCTTGCCATAATTCATCTTTAGTTTTTTCTTCCCAGCGTTCGTAATCTAAAGTATTTAAATGCAACACATTAGTTTGTCCATCGCCTGCAATTAAATTTAATGTTCTTGAAACTCTTACCGCTTTTTCATCAAAATCAATTGCAAAAACTTTATTTTGTACATAATCTGTGCATTCTACAGGTTTATCTTCACTTGTAAATAAATGGCTTTTAGGTATGCCTTTTCTCTTTAGGATTTGTTCCCATACATGAAAAATGCTATGTACAGGGAAGCCACAACTACCTGCCGCCGTATCAATAATGCTTTCATGCTCCTGTGGATTAAGCATTTTTACACACATATCAATGACGTAGCGAGGCGTAAAGTATTGCCCTTTTTCGCCTTTTGATGATTTATTGATTAAATATTCAAAAGCTTCATCAACTACATCTAAATTTGAGTTAAATAGTTTTACATTTTCTAAGCTTGATACGCAGATAGACAAATGCGAAGGAGCAAGCAAAATTTTATCATCACTAAATACGCCTTCCCATTTTGTATTTGCTTGCTTAAACAAATTTTCAATTTTTATTTTTAATTTAGTTTCAGTTTCGCCATAATTCCTAAATTCTAAATGACGTGATTTATTACGCCCTGATTCCATTTCATCAAAAAGCTTTGTGAAAATTAGTTTGAATAATTCTTCAAAAACATCTACGCCAGCATTTGCTAATACCTCATCTTCCATTTCAAGTACTAAATCTTTTAATGACTTTTTTTCATTAACAAGTTTATCTTTTTTGATTAAATCATCAATTTTATATCTTGTTGTTAATATATCTGTTAATTCTTTATCAGCATTTGGAATGCTAGAAATATCTTCAAAATAATTTGGGTCTTTTCTGTGATAAAAGCTAATTTGTTCGCCATTTGTCCACACTGCCATCGGAGAGCCTGTAGCATGGCAATAACTTTTTAATTGCTCTTTACCATCTTTTAATTTTGGTTTTTTTACTTCAACTATTATATAGATTGCCTCTGTTTTATCTTTATCAAAAATTACAATATCTGCTCTTTTTACTTCACGCCCAAAATGTATGCCATGCTCAACTTGTATGCGATTTTTTGGATATCCTAAATCTTCTAGTAAAACCATTAAATATAATTGTCTGATGATTTCTTCAGGATTTAATCTTATTTCTTTATCTCTTATGAGGCATTTTACATGTGGAATATCTTCGCCAGCTTTATTTATTTTAGGGTAAATGCTTTGCTCTAATTTTTCAATTTTTTCTTGATTAAATTGAGTTAACTTGTAGTTCGTATCTTTTATTATATTTTGTATTTTATTCATAGTTTTTTATTTTAATATATATTCTTGTTTAATATTTTTACTTTCTAATCCACCAACAACTTAGTTTCTAAAATCACTTTAAAATGTCTTAAAATTGCAATAATTTGTATCAATTCATGTTCCTTAGTGCTATCAAAAGATGGACTAACACAATATTCCCTGTTTTGCATAATCACAAAATACCAATATCTACCTACAACAACCGTTCCATATTGAGGCTTATCATTATTATTAATAACCCCTGCTATTAAAAAATCTTGTAGAAGTTGTGCTAGTGGGTCGCCATTTGGGTTTTTATCTTTTTTATATTCTTGGAAGTAGAAATATGGATTTTTTACCAAGTCCATGACACCTGTAGCAATCATAAAATCAGGCTTCATTCTTAAAAAGAATCCATCAACTTCAGCCTCTATTATTCTTTCAAAATAAGAGCGTATATTATTTTTTGAGCGTAAATTTGATAATCCTATGATATAAGAAATAAAATACATTTTTAGTTCTTCTTCGTTCCAGCTGTCTACATTATCAATTGCTTCTTCAATAATTTGGTTAAAAATATATTCTTCATGTTCATTTAGTATGCATTTTGTATCCAGCCATTCTTGCATTTTTAGAGTTGGTTTAACTTTATTTAATTTGAATAAATCTATAACTTCAGCTTCAGTATTTAGAATTACTTCTTTTCTTTTTGATGATTTTTTTATCATAATAATTAATCCTGTTTTTATTAGTAACTAATCCACCAATAACTTAGTTTCTAAAATCACTTTAAAATGCCTTAAAATTGCAATTATTTGCATTAAACCATCTTCTTGGGTGCTATCAAAAGCACGGCTTACGCAATATTCTCTATTTTGAAAAACTACAAAATACCAAAATCTACCAATAATATAAGCCCCATACATCGGCTTACCATTCTTATTAATTTCCTGAGCAATTAAAAATGCTTGTAAAAGTTGCCCTGCAGGGTCGCCGTTTGGGTCTTTACTTTTTTTGTATTCTTGAAAATGAAAATATGGTGTTTGTACCACGCCAAGCACACCTTTTGCAATCATAAAATCAGTTTTAGTTTTTAAGTATATTTCATCTACAGTAGCTTCAACTGTTCTTTCAAAAAAGGTATGAATTTCATCTTGTAAATCTAAGGCTAATAAATCTA
>JBJOQF010000254.1:0-5723 GCA_046050185.1 Bacteroidota bacterium | reverse complement strand
TAAATGGTGGCTACATACGTTTTTCCTTTTTCCAAGAAATCAAATTTGATAGCTGAAGTACGAGGAGTTTCTCCATTTACATTACCAATGAACCAATTATTAGTCCCTTTTGCTTTACGCGCAACAGTAACATATTGACCTGGTTCCGCTTCTAGGTATTTACTGTCAGTCCAATCTACCGCTACATCTTTAATAAACTGAAATGCATCTGCAAACCGGTCATAATTTTCAGGAAAATCGGCTGCCATCTGCAACGGACTGTACATAGTTACATATAACGCCAGCTGATTAGCAATTGTACTGTTCACATGGGAATTATTACCAGGATTAATTTTGCTTATATCCATTTCAAAAATACCTGGAGTATAATCCATAGGCCCACCTACTAAACGTGTAAAAGGCAATACTGTTACGTGATTTGGTTTAGAACCTCCAAAAGCTTGGTATTCGGTTCCTCTTGCGGCTTCGTTACCTATTAAGTTTGGGTAGGTTCTACAAATACCTGTTGGACGAATCGCCTCGTGAGCATTGACCATTATTTTATATTCAGCTGCTTTTTCTACGGCATATTGATAATGATTTACGATCCATTGGCTGTAATGATTTTCACCTCTTGGCAAAATATCACCTACATAACCACTTTTTACAGCATCATAACCATTGTCTTTCATAAACTGGTATGCTTTATCCATGTGACGCTCGTAATTACGAACAGAACTTGATGTTTCATGGTGCATAATCATCTTAATCCCTTTTGATTTTGCATATTCATGTAATCCTTTAACATCAAAATCCGGGTAAGGAGTTAAAAAATCAAAAACATAATCTTTTGAGTGTCCAAACCAGTCTTCCCAACCTTCGTTCCAACCTTCGACCAATACTGCATCAAAACCGTTTTTGGCTGCAAAATCAATATATTTTTTCACATTGGCATTATTTGCACCGTGTTTGCCATTTGGTTTTGCTTTTGCAAAATCAGTAACGCCAAGTTGTACCGTTGGGAATTCATCCGTATAAGCCCATGTGCTTTTCCCAGTAATCATTTCCCACCAAACACCTACATATTTAACTGGTTTTATCCATGAAGTATCTTCTATTTTACAAGGGTCATTCAAGTTTAACGTCATTTTTGAAGCCAGAATATCTCTAGCGTCATCACTGACAATTATGGTACGCCAAGGCGAATGGTTTGGAGCCTGCATATATCCTTTATCTCCTTTTGCATCTGGAGTCAACCAGGATTCGAATACCATGTTTTTATCATCAAGATTCAAATGCATGCAAGAATAATTGATTAAGGCTGCTTCATGTAAATTGATGTACAATCCATCCCCTGTTTTTAGCATCAGCGAGGTTTGAACTCCTGTTGTAGAGAATGACTTTTGAGAAACATTTGCAGTAGTTGCTTTTTCTGATAAGCCTCTAATTTCTGATAATTTTGAGGTGGTATAATCATATTCTTGGGTGTCATAATCACCAGGAATCCAAAAAGCGGTATGATCGCCTGTCATTGCAAATTGGGTTCTTTCTTCTTTGATTACAAAATAAGTAAGGTTTTTTTGCGAAGGAAACTCATAACGGAATCCAAGACCATCATCAAACAAACGAAAACGAATAATAATTTGTCTGTCCGTTTCTTTTTGATTTAATGTAACTGCCAATTCGTTATAATGATTGCGAATTGAAGCAACTTCTCCCCAAACAGGTTTCCATGTTTCATCAAAAGTGGATGTTTTAGCATCAATAACAGTAAAATCATTTAACAATGACTTTTTATCATTTTTTAGCTCAAGACCTAATTTACTTGGTTTTATAACTGCTTTACCTTTGTAATTTAAACTGTAACTAGGTGTTCCGTCATTTTGTAAGGAGAACTCCAATACAAATTTTTCATTCGGGGATTTTAACTGCTGCGATGTAGCGCTGTTAAAGAACGCTAGCCATACTAAGGCTGTAAAAAGAAAATGTTTCATCTTTTAAAATAGAATTTAATAATTAATTTTTCAGGTTTGGTAATAGAATGTGATTTTCACGAAATCGATTTATTGAAAAAAGCAAAGTTTTAATCCGAATTATAAATTTCGAGAAAGTAAAAGTAAACGCTTTACACGTTACATATTTTCATCATTCTAAAAAAGTAGATTGTGTTTCTGTTTTTAATATGCAATATACTGAATAACTGCTTATTATGTAAATTTATTATTTAAAAAAAGTAGTAGATTTATAATAAAAAAAGGCCTTCAAGATTGTTTTAACCTGGAAGAACTCCTTAAAAAAATAGAATTTTTCTATTTTAAACTGGTTCCTATACGCATTACTTTAGCTTCAAATTCTTCCCGTGGACCCGCTGCTTTGTTTTTGAGTTGCGAACGGTAATTGTAAATCGTGGATACGGAATACCGAAGGAATATTGAAATTTTTGCGCTGTCCTTGATGCCTAAACGGATGAGTGCAAAGATTCTTAATTCAGTATTCAGCAGTTCTCCTTCCTTCAATTGTGTTGCTTCATCATCAACCAGCAAAGCTTTAAACTCTTCGATAAAATTAGGAAAGAGCTGCAGGAACGTTTTGTCAAAATTAGTATAAAACGCTGCGAGCTCATTTTCGACAAACTGTTTCGATTTTACGGCACTGATCAAGTCGTTCATTTTTCCCGTAGTAGCCATTACATTCAATTTTCGGCGGTATTCGTCTAATTTGCCTATATAATCGGAACACTGGTCCATGTAACGGCCAATATATATTTCCTTCAAAAGGTTGGCTTCTGTCAGCGTATAATTGGTCTCATTCAATTTTTCATTGAAAGTATTTAATTCGGTATTCAGTTCAGAAAGCTTGCTGTTGGCCAAACTTAAATCCTGTTTCGCTTTAGACAATTTTTTCATTTGTTTAAAAAGTAAAAAAAGCACCGCGAGCAAGAACACCGATAGTATACTGGCACTTATCAAAAACAGCATTAATTGGAGCCGGTTGGTTTCATTTTGCTTTTGATACGCCTCGTTGATAATGGGCAGCATCTTAGATATTTCATACGTTCTTAAACGCGCATTGCAAAAAAGGGCATCTTCAAGCGAGCGTTTTATGTATTTATAAGCGCGGTCTATATCTCCGTTTTCATACATTAGAAAAGCCAAAGAACGCAACGAAATATATTCTTTCTTGGCCAATTGTAAATCAGAAATGGCAGAAATTGTCAACCATCTTTTCTCCTGCTTAGAATCTTTTTTTGTGCGATACGCCTGCGAAATAATATAGGCAATAACAGCTTTGTCAGGACTATTAGGAGCAATATTTGGGAAATAGTTCAGCAATAAATGCAGCGTCTCATTGTGTTTTCCGGCATCAAGAAGCTTACTAGACTTCGCCATGATATAGGCACTTGATGGAGTTGGATAAAAATTTAAGGAGGAATCACGGTATTTTTTGGTCAGTAAAACATACTTTTCTTTTTCCTGAAGCGAAGCCGCATAATCTGACATATATCCATAAACCACGCTGTTTACAGTAAAATAATAGCCTTTTAGTTCAGGGGTTGTATTGATGTTGATGGTAGTAAGAATGTCTGTCGCTTCCTTATACATTCCTAATGTTCCCATTATGGAAGCCAGATTTAATTGGGCATCATTCAGCTTTCGGGCATCCTTTAATTTTTCGGCTATTTGAAAACTCTTTCGGGCGTAAATCAATGCTGAGTCCGACTGATACAATTTATATTCAGCATACAATTTTCCGTAAATGGCATATTTTTGAAGATCGGCGGCGGTGTATTGCAGCAGTCCTTTGAGTTTGTTTATTTCAGTCTCTTTTTTATTCGAATACAATTGGTAATCAGCTACTGTTTGATCCAATTCATCTAACAGCGAATCAAAATTATTTTGCCCAAAAAGAAGAACGGGAAATAGCGATGCAATAAGTATTGTCAAAAATCGATTCATTCAAATGGGATTAATTTCATGTAAAAATAATTAAAAATCCAAATTAACTCCTAAAGTAAGCCGGGCAAAAGCAAGAGTTTTCAAAATAACCGCAAATTCGCAAACTTCTTTTTTGTATTTTTTTTAGCCACTAATTTTTTTAAATTAAATACTTATTCGTGGTAATTAGTGTAATTCGTGGAAAAATTTTTCTTCGTTTTTAGAGCAATATAGCACACTGATGAAACTGATGTTGCGGATAATCACGGATTATTTATTGCAATGAGAAAAATCCGTTTAATCTGTGGTAATCTGTGGCCAAACTTTTCTTTAGTCTAATTTTCGGCTCGGCCAAAAAACGATCATTATTCACACCTTTTGACTTTTTTATAAACCCATAATTACATAAGTCCCTCACAAATCATTAAATTTGTGGCTTATTCAAAGACATGTTAGAAAAAGAAGTAATAAATTTCGAAAAAACGGCTATAGTTGGTATTGTAACTCAAAACCAAAGTGAAGAGAAACTAAACGAGTATCTTGACGAATTAGAGTTTTTGACTTTTACCGCAGGTGGTGAAGTGGTAAAACGTTTTTCGCAAAAAATGGAACGCCCTAATCCAAAGACTTTTGTAGGAACAGGAAAACTAGAAGAGATTCATCAATTTGTAAAAGAAAATGATATTTCGACTTTGGTATTTGATGATGAATTATCGCCTTCACAGCAAAAAAATATTTCTAAAATAATTGAAGAATGTAAAATCCTCGATAGAACGCACCTTATCCTTGATATTTTTGCGCAACGTGCCGAAACTTCCTATGCAAGAACGCAAGTAGAATTAGCGCAATGCCAATATTTATTACCAAGACTTTCCGGAATGTGGACGCACCTTGAACGTCAAAAAGGAGGAATTGGAATGCGTGGACCTGGAGAAACCGAGATTGAAACAGACAGACGTATTGTTCGTGACCGAATCGCGTTATTGAAAGAAAAAATAAAAACCATCGACAAGCAAATGGGCGTGCAACGCGGTAATCGTGGTGCTATGGTTCGTGTGGCTTTGGTAGGATATACGAATGTTGGGAAATCAACCTTGATGAATGCCGTTGGGAAAAGTGATGTTTTTGTAGAAAATAAACTTTTTGCAACACTTGATACCACCGTTCGAAAAGTAGTCATCAAAAACTTGCCTTTCTTACTTTCGGATACCGTAGGGTTTATCAGGAAACTGCCAACGCAATTAGTAGATTCTTTCAAAAGTACGCTGGATGAGGTTCGCGAAGCTGATTTGCTATTGCACGTAGTGGATATTTCGCATCCTGAATTTGAAGATCATATCGAATCAGTAAATCAAACATTATTGGATATCAAGGCCAATGATAAACCGGTAATTATGGTTTTCAATAAAATTGATGCCTACAAACCACTGACTATTGATGAAGATGATTTAATGACCGAAAAAACACCAAGACATTTCACGTTGGAAGAATGGAAAGCGACTTGGATGAGTCGAGTAGGAGAGCAAAACGCCTTGTTCATTTCGGCAACAAACAAAGAAAATTTCGAGGAATTCAGAGAACGTGTTTATGAAGCCGTAAGGCAAATTCACATCACCCGTTTTCCGTACAATAAGTTTTTATACCCAGATTATAAAGACGCAGAGGAAAAAGAAGAAAAAGAAATCAATTAATTTTCTCTAAAACATAAAATCACCAATCCCTTTTGACGTTTTCAAGAGGGATTTTTTTTGGGCATGCCCCAGCTTCCTCTGCGTTACAGCTGCGTCAGGATCCCGAGGCTTCGGGACG
>JBJOQF010000253.1:0-15724 GCA_046050185.1 Bacteroidota bacterium | reverse complement strand
TTTTGCAGTTTTAACTCGCAAACAATGTAAATTTTATAAAAATCAAATATATAAAACAATTTCAATATTCTAAATTTTACGAAAATAATTTTATTTTCAATTTCAAACTTCATTTCATATTTCATTTTTTTATTACTTAAAAAATGACAAATCCTCATTTTAAAAGGTTTTTTTACACAGAATAATAGATATAAAATAAAAAATTTCGAATGAAATACTTTTTTACAATATTACACATTTAATGTTTCAAAGCAACTACTAATCTATTTTAAATATGATTTTAGAACAGATACTGGATGTTCTGCTTTTCTATTTGTTCCATCAAAAATTTGATGACGACAACTTGTTCCTGCAGCAGCAATTGTTATAGTGCCATCAGTCGCTCTAATTTTTGGAAACAAAGTATCTTCCCCCATTTGCATACTGATGTCATAATGCTCTTTTTCGTATCCAAAAGAACCTGCCATTCCACAGCATCCTGAATTATAAATCGTAACCGAACTGTTTTTTGGAACATTCAGCATGGCAAATGTCGCTTCAATAGAACTCAATGACTTTTGATGACAGTGCCCGTGAATCTTTATTGTTTGCTCCATATCAGAAAATTGCCCGGAATGAATTTTTCCTTTTGTAATCTCATTTTTGAAAAACTCTTCGATGGTAAATACATGTTGCGAAAGTTTTTCAGCATTTACTTTATCATCTGCCAATCGGATGTATTCATCTCTGAAAGTCAATATCGCCGATGGTTCTATTCCTATCAACGGACAATCAGCAGTAATAATTGTCGAAAAAACAGCAACGTTTTTATTGGCAATTACTTTTGCTTCTTCCAGAAAACCTTTGGATATAAAAGCTCTTCCGCTTTCCTCATGGTCCACTACAATGACTTCATATCCTATTTTTGTCAATAACTCATAGGCATCAATCCCAACCGAAACATCGTAAAAATTAGTAAATTCATCACAAAACAGGTATACTTTTCCGTTTGCAAAAGAATCATTTGAAGCTTTTGATTTGTTTTTTTTGTACCATTTTCTAAAAGTAACTGGAGCCAATAAAGGAACTTCCCTTTTTGTAGCAATTCCCATGCTCTTTTTGACCAAAGGTAAATTAACGATGAAATTAGTAATCGAAGGAGTAATGCTTCCAAGATTATTTAGCTTAGAGTTGAAAGCAAATATTTTATTTCGCAAAGAAAATCCGTTTGCTTTTTGGTATTGGTACAAAAACTCCGATTTTAATGTGGCTACATCTACATTACTTGGGCATTCGCTCGCACAAGCCTTACAACTTACACACAATTCAAATACTTTATATAATTCTTCGTGATCGAACTTATTATCTTTTTCTGAATGTGTCAAATATTCTCTCAGCGCATTGGCTCTGGCACGAGTCGTATCTTTTTCATTTCGTGTAGCGCGATAACTTGGACATAAAGTACCACCGGCCGAAGGTAATTTTCTGCAATCGCCGGAGCCATTGCATTTTTCTGCAGCACGCAAAATACCCATACTATCAGAGAAATCCTGAATCGTTTTGATATCCGGTTCTACCCTACCCGCTTCTACCCGAAGGTTTTCATCCATTTTGAAGGCATTTACAATTTTTCCAACGTTTAAAATAGTATCTGGATCAAAAGCTTTTTTTACTCTTTTTAATAATTCATAATTTTTGTCCCCAATCATAAAAGGCAAAAATTCTCCACGCACTATTCCGTCTCCATGTTCCCCGCTCAAAGAGCCTCTATATTTTTTCACTAATATAGCCACTTCGGTTGCGATGTTTCTAAATTGGTGCAATCCTTCTTTCGTTTTTAAATTCAAAACAGGTCGCAAGTGAATTTCTCCGGCTCCGGCATGTGCATAATAAATAGCACTTTGACCATGACGCTGCATCATAGCAGAAAACTCAGCAATATAATTAGGCAAATCGCTCAGCTCAACTGCGGTATCTTCAATAGAATCAGCCGCTTTATCATCGCCAACAATACTTCCTAAAAGCCCGAGACCTGCTTTACGCAACTCATTTATTTTATCGATATCTGAGCCGTAAATTTTGGGTAATGCGTAACCAAAATTATTTCTTTCTAAATCTGCAATCAAAGCATTTGCTTGTGATTCGGCATCTTCCATACTATGATGAGACGCCACTTCAAGCATGATAACTGCCTTTGGGTCGCCTTGTATAAAAAACCTATTTTTGGCTTGTTCCCTGTTTGTTTTAGTACAATTCAAAATGGTATCATCCATCATTTCACAAGTGTACAAATGATGTTTCATCGCTGTGACTACAGCTTCTAAACTTTCTTGAATGGTATGAAAATGCGCTACCACCATAACATTATTCGTTGGCGGTAAATCATCTACCTTCAACGTGATTTCGGTGGTAAATGCTAAAGTTCCTTCGCTTCCGCAAAGTAATTTTCCTAAGTTGATTGTTTTTTCTGTTCCTGAAAAAAGTTCGGATTTTAATAATAAATCTATCGCATAACCCGTATTTCGTCTGTGAATTTCAGGCTTTGGAAACTCCTTTACAATTTCTTTTTGGTTTTCTGTATTCGAAAGTTCCTCATAAATTGCTTTATAGATAGTATTCTCAAGTGTATTCCCTTTTGCTTTTTCCAAGAATTCTTCCGAAGTCAAATCTTTGAATACTGCGGTACTTCCATCACTCAAAACTGCTTTCAATTCAACTATTTTATCTCGGGTAACACCATAACGTATTGATGTTGTCCCCGATGAATTATTCCCTACCATCCCTCCTACCATACATCGATTTGAGGTTGAAGTATTGGGTCCAAAAAACAAACCATGCGGTTTTAAAAATAAATTTAGTTCATCACGAATCACTCCCGGTTGTACCGTTACCGTTTTATTTATTGGATCAAAAGCGACAATCTTAGTAAAATGTTTCGATACATCCACAATAATTCCGCTACCTACTGTTTGCCCTGCCAATGAAGTTCCGGCTGTTCGAGGCGTGATTGAAATTTTATTTTTTGCTGCAAAGCGAATAATTTTGATAATATCGTCTTCTGTTTTTGGTATTGCCACAGCAAGTGGTGTAATTCTATAGGCAGAAGCATCCGTAGCGTAAAGTATTTTATGCAAATCATCATATAAAAGTGTTCCTTCTAATGATTGGGATAATTGTTCTAATTCAAGTGAGGTCAACATGGCTTATACATTATATTTTATAAAAAACTGGTACTACAGCATTATTTGACAAATATAAATATATAGCCGACTATAAATTAAAAAAGTTTTATTCTTTGATAGAAAGTTTAATTTAAAAACATTTTGGCAAAGAAATTGCGCTAATAAAATAAGTTGAATTTTATCCTCCTTTTATCTGGTAAATTTCACTAAAAAAACTATTTTTGAATACTTTATAAATAAACCCATAATGAAAAAATGCAAGCTTGCCTTAGTACTTATTACGTGCTTTTTACTTTCTTTCTGGAATGGAAATGCACAAATGATGGCTACAAATCCTAAAAATGAATTTAGAGCAGTTTGGATAGCCACCGTTGTTAATATTGACTGGCCAAAAAGCAGTACGGACAATGTAAACAAGCAAAAAGCTGATTTTATTGAAATTTTAGATGCCTATAAAAAATTAAATTATAACGCTGTTATTGTACAAATCAGAAGTGTTGGAGATGCCTTTTATCCAACGGAATTAGCGCCTTGGTCTCGATTTTTGACTGGAAAAGAAGGAAAAGAGCCAAAACCTTATTTCGACACATTGGCATGGATGATTACTGAAACGCACGCCAGAGGTTTTGAATTTCACGCCTGGTTAAATCCATATCGTGCCACAATGGACTTAAACACGGCAATCTTAAGTCCAAAACATGATTTTTACCAACATCCTGATTGGATGATTAAATATGGCGGAAAATATTATTATAATCCGGCCCTGCCAGAAGTCCAAGATCATCTATTGAAAGTTGTAGATGAAGTAGTTAAAAACTATGATATTGATGCCATTCATTTTGATGATTATTTCTACCCATACAAAGTAAAAGGCGACTATTTTAATGACACTGCAGCTTTTGTAAAATATGGCAACAACCTAAGTTTAGAAGATTGGAGACGTTCCAATGTGAATAATTTTGTCAAAAATGTTTCTATTTCGATAAAAAATATAAAACCCTGGGTACAATTTGGCATCAGCCCGTTTGGAGTTTGGAGAAATAAATCAGTTGACCCTAAAGGTTCCGAGACTGAAGCAGGCCAAACAAATTATGATGATTTATTCGCAGATCCAATAGCATGGATGCAAAACAAATGGATTGATTACCTCGTGCCTCAATTGTACTGGAGCATGGATCATCCAAAAGCTTCGTATTCAAAATTATTGCGTTGGTGGTCCGAAAACTCAACTAATACAGCCATTTACATTGGAAACGGAACCTATAAAATAAATACTGATTCTGATAAAAGATGGAATAACCCCAATGAAATTCCAAATCAAATTGATATTACCCGTAGTTATAAAAACATTCAGGGAAATGCTTTTTTCAGTGCCAAATCATTTTTAAACAGAAATCAAAACGTAGCACAACTACTGTTAGAAAATCAATACAAATACCCTGCACTTCCTACTGTGGTTCCTAATTCCATTAGGAAAGTAATTGAAGTACCTACAGTGAATAGCGTAGTAAAAAATGAGGTCTCTTCCAGCTTTAATGTGAAATTTCCTTTGAATAGCAAAATTCGCTATGTTATGGTATATGGGTCAAATTCAACTACTATACTAAACATTAATGACCCGAGTCAAATCATTGAGAAAATACCATTCCAAGAAAAAAGTAATGCTGTTGAAGTAATTATTCCCACTTGTAAACTGGATAAAAATAATTCCTGCGCCATTACATTCATTGATTTTTATGGTAATGAGAGTGAACCAACTTTAGTAAACTTTACACTATAAAAATTTGAATTGAATATTATTCTATCGTAAATGAGAAAAGACAACAGCCCTTGGTTTTGGATTCCTTTATTAAATTTTGCATCAGGTTTTCCGTATGCTATCATAATTTCTGTATCGGTGATTATGTATAAAAGTTTAGGTATTAATAATGAAGATATTGGAGTTTACACTAGTTTATTATACCTGCCTTGGGTTATTAAACCATTATGGAGCCCTTTTATAGATTTATATGCAACCAAAAGAAAGTGGTTCCTGGCAATGCAATTAGTTATTGCAATAGCCTTTTTGATTGTAGGATTAACCATCCCGATGAGTAATTTTTTTGTACTGAGTCTGGCTATTTTTTGGGTTGCAGCATTTGCATCAGCTTCAAATGATGTGGCGAGCGATGGTTTTTATATGTTGGCTTTAGCCAAAGAACAACAATCTTTTTTTCTAGGAATCCGAAGCACTTTTTACAGACTTTCTATGCTTACCGCCAATGGGTTAATCGTAATTCTAGGCGGATTTCTGGAACAAAAATATGGAGATAAAAATAAAGCCTGGTCCTATACCATGATAATTGTAGCCTTGATTATGACTTTTCTAACCATCTATAACTTTCTTACCACTCCAAAAGTAGAAGAAACTAAAGTTACAACTGAAACTGAAAACAAACAGAGTTTCGTGGTTGTTTTTAAAACCTTTTTTCAAAAGAAACAAATTGGAATTGCATTAGCTTTTATATTACTTTTCAGATTAGGAGAATCGCAATTATTAAAAATGTTAACACCCTTTTTAATAGATGAAAAAATCAAAGGCGGTATGGGATTAACTACTGAAGATGTAGGTATCATTTATGGCACCTTTGGGGTTACTGCGCTAGTAATAGGAGGAATTCTTGGCGGAATTGCCATTTCAAAAGGAGGTCTTGGTAAATGGATGTTACCCATGTTTTTAGCCATGCACTTGCCTATAATTGGATTTATTTTACTTTCTCATTTTCATCCAGAATCTATTTTTTATGTTTATGCGACTGTAATTGCGGAACAATTTGGATATGGTTTTGGTTTTGCTGCCTTCATGATGTATTTAATTTATGTTGCCGATGGTGAATCAAAAACGTCCCATTACTCCATCGCAACAGGATTTATGGCTTTGGGAATGATGCTTCCGGGAATGTTGAGCGGATTTATTCAGGAATATTTGGGTTATGGAAATTTCTTTATTTGGGTATTTTTAGCTACGATTCCGGGATTAATTTTATCACGATTTTTAATTTTCCCTACCGATTTTGGGAAAAAATCAACGCAAGAATAGAAATATATAAACTTGAACCATATAAGAAATGTAAGTTCATTTAAGTAAGTGTTTTTTTTATTGAACTTACATTTTTTAAATGGTTAAAACTATTGTTAAATGACATTAGAACAAAAAATAGGGCAATTTTTCTTCCCTGCCGTTTTCATCAATGATACCAAAGAAAACATACAAGCAACTGAACGATTAATTAAAGAATACAATATAGGCGGATTGACTTTTTTTCATAGTAGGGCCAGTGCCGCAACCAATTATGAAACTAAGAAAAAAGTAGTTTTAAATGAGGATAGTTTTCAGCGTTTAAAAGAACTTATCATACGGTATCAGAATTGTGCTCCTACTCCATTATTAATGAGCATTGATGCTGAATGGGGATTAGCAATGCGCGTCGAGAAAACGCCTCAATACCCGTATGCCATTACTCTTGGTGCGTTACCGGATAGTGAAAAACATTTGGTTTACGAAGTTGGGAAACAAATAGGTTTGGACTTAAAATCGGTTGGAATTCATTATAATTTAGCACCATTAGCGGATATCAATAACAACCCGAATAATCCTGTAATTGGGTATCGTTCTTTTGGTGAAAATAAAGAAAAAGTAGCTGGTTTTGCTCTCGAATATTTGAAAGGAATGAATGAGGTTGGCGTTTTAGGTTGTCTCAAACATTTTCCGGGACATGGTAATACCAATGTTGATTCGCATTTAGGATTACCCGTTTTAGAAGAAACATTGGAGGAATTATTAGAAAACGAATTGGTTCCTTTTATAAAAGGCATCGAAAGCAACGTCGATTCCATTATGATTGGTCATTTGGCAGTTCCCGCTTTAAATGACGGAAAAAACACATCGGCAACATTATCAAAACCAATAATAGAAACACTTTTGCGAAAGCAATTAAATTATGATGGTTTAGTGATTTCGGATGCTTTAAATATGCATAGTGTCTCCAAATTATATGAGAAAAAAGGACAATTGGAATGGGAGGCTTTTAATGCTGGAAATGATGTTTTATGTTTTGCCGAAAATGTACCCGAAGGAATTCAAGAAATTCTAAAAAATGCAACTCCGGAACGAATTGAAACCAGTTTTAACCGCTTGTGGAAATGCAAACAAAAAGTGGGAATTGTAGAAGGAAAACTACTTTTACCAAATCTTTCCGAAAGTAATTTTGATTTTGAAACCACTTCAGTTTTAAACCGAAAAATTGCTCAAAACTGTATTACAAAAATAAAAGATGACAACAATAACGTGACCGTTTTTGATGCTAAAAATAGAGAAGATCTTGCCAAAATCAGTTTTTACAAAAATACAGACAATGTGTTTTTTAAAAACTTGACAACTGCCCTGCCTTCTCCTGAATTTTGTTATGAAACTGGAGGTGATTCTGTTTTAAGTGAATTAGAAAAAAAATTAAATAGATTTGATACTCTTGTCATTTCTTTATTTGTTCCAAAAGCAAAACCTTTACATAATTTTGATATTGAAGATTCAGTACTTCAGTTTTTGGGTAATTTATTCCAAAACAAAAAATGTGTTTTATATGTTTTTGGGAATCCTTATGCACTTCAAGTTATCCCAAATTTAAAACACGCTATAGGAATCATTCAAATGTATCAGGATTTTACAGAATTTCAAGAAATCGCTGCGGAACAACTTTTAGAAAATACCAATTGTAAAGGTACTCTTCCAGTGAAAGTTACAGGGATATAATTCATTAGCTTCTTTTGAAAAACAACCAAAATAAGAATTATCTATTTTTAAATAAATATTTATAATCAAATCTTATTGTTTCAAACCTTCTGATTAGACTATTTTTGTTTTATCAAAAAAAATAATTAAAAATAAACAATATGTCATTAGTAGGAAAAAAATTCCCAAGCATTGCAGTAGACGCTATCTCAGAAATGGGTGATAATTTAAAAATCAATATTTTCGAAGAAGCTACAAAAAACAACAAAAAAGTACTTTTGTTTTGGTACCCGAAAGATTTCACATTCGTATGTCCAACTGAATTACATGCTTTTCAAGCGGCTTTACCAGAATTCGAAAAAAGAAACACAATTGTAATAGGAGCTTCTTGTGATACAAATGAAGTTCACTTTGCTTGGTTAAACACTCCAAAAAACAATGGTGGAATCGAAGGAGTTACCTATCCAATTCTTGCAGATACAAACAGAAACTTATCTAACATCTTAGGAATTCTTGATATTGAAGAAACTGGTTATAGTGAAGAAACTGATTCAATCATTATTGAAGGATCTAACGTTACTTACAGAGCTACTTACCTTATTGACGAGGATGGTAAAATTTTCCACGAAAGTGTAAACGATATGCCATTAGGTCGTAATGTAAATGAATATTTACGTATGGTTGATGCTTATACGCATATTCAAGAAAAAGGTGAAGTTTGTCCTGCTAACTGGGAAGCTGGAAAAGAAGCGATGAGTGCTGACAGAAAAAGTACTGCAGAATACTTAAGTGCAAACTAATAAAAAAACAATTTCAACGGTAATTTCAATATTTTAAAATTGCTGTTGAAATTAAATTAAAAAATAAAAATTATGTTAATCGAATTAACCGAAGATACATTAGCTGATTTAATTTTAAAAGACGAAAAAGTTGTAGTTCAATTTTCGGCTTCTTGGTGTGGAAATTGTCGAATCATGAAACCAAAATTCAAAAAATTGGCTTCAGAAAACGAAACAATTACTTTTGCTCTTGTTGATGCTGAAAATTTTCCTGAATCAAGAAAATTAGCTAATGTGAGTAATTTACCAACTTTTGCCACTTTTGTAAATGGGAAATTAGTAAACGAAACACAAACAAATAAACAAGAAATACTGATTGAATTAGTGAACGAGATAGTTTAAAAGTTGAATTGGTTAATCGTAAAAAACGTTTGACCTGACGAATAAACAAATCAACGAATAACCGAATAAACAAATAAATATGAAATTACCGGTAATTAAGCATTTAACGCAGTTTATAGAAGAAAATGATGAAGATTATATCATAGAAACAATTGAAGTATTGGAAGCAATGACTGAAATTACATCATTGAAAGATGAAGAATTAGATGTAATTGGCGAATTAATTTCTAATATGTATGGCGCTTTAGAAGTTAACAAACTGGTAAAAACAGGAACTGATAAAAAAGAAGCTTTAAACGGTTTTATGAAACGAGTTTTAGGTTCTATCGACAAATAAAAAAGATTTTTTAATTCCATATTTCTAAAACGCACTCCTAAACAAGTGCGTTTTTTTATGTGCTTTATAAAAAAGTCATTGAGTTGTACAGGTTTCTTTAATGCTCCAAAATCTTGAACTTTATCCCGAAATTTCATAACTAAATCTTAAATAATTTTCATACTTTTGAACCTCATTAAAAAACAAAAATTATGGCTTTAATTACATTAGGAGGAAATCCAATAAATACTTCAGGAGAATTACCAACAGTAGGCTCAAAAATGAGTGATTTTAAATTAATCAAAAATGATCTTTCAGTTGCTACACTAGGTGACTTTGCGGGTAAAAAATTAGTTTTGAATATTTTTCCAAGTATTGATACAGGAACATGTGCTACATCAGTTAGAAAATTTAACGAAAGCGCAAGTAAATTAGAAAACACTAATGTATTATGTATTTCAAGAGATTTACCTTTTGCCCAAAAACGTTTTTGTGGTGCTGAAGGAATTGAAAATGTTGTTAATTTATCTGATTTCCAAGGAGGAGATTTTGGTAAAACAAATGGTTTAGAAATAGTAAATGGTCCTTTAGCCGGACTGCATTCAAGAGCTATCATTGTTGTGGATGAAAACGGTACAATTACGCATACAGAACAAGTTGCCGAAATTGCAAATGAACCAAATTACGAAGCTGCATTAGCGGTACTTTAATAGCATATAAATGGAATTTCAAAAAGATAATACTTTCTTTACCGGAAGATTAAAAAGTATAACTTATGCTTTTAAAGGTGCCGTAAAATTAATTACTACAGAACACAGTATAATGGTACAATTTTCATTAGGAATACTAATGACTATTGCTGGATTCTATTTTGGAATAACCGGAACGCAATGGCTTTTTCAAACTATGGCCATTGGTCTGGTTATGAGTATTGAAGGTTTAAATACGGCTGTTGAAAAAACAGCTGATTTTATTCATCCAAATTATCATGAAAGAATTGGATTTATCAAAGATATCGCTGCAGGCGCTGTATTTTTTGCTGCTATAACGGCAATCGCAATCGGTTTAATTATATATATACCTATATTATTCTAAGGTAGAATTACAATCAAGAATGGCAAAAACAATAAAATCGGCACCTTTAGATAAAAAAAAGGATTCTAAAACAGAGGAAAATAGTCCATTTAAAATAACTAAACAACACAAAATTGTTTTAGGTTCCCTTTTGGTATTATTTTCAATTGCCTTATTATTTGCATTTATTTCTTTTTATATTTATGGACAACAAGATCAAAGTGCTGTTAGTGAATTGACTGACAGAACCGAAACTGTTCACAATTGGTTAGGAAAATTTGGTGCCTTTTTAGCTGATTTACTTGTTTATAAAGGTTTTGGACTTGCCGCATTTATTTTTGTACGTTTATTTTTCCTGACAGGAATATATATGGTTTTAGGAATTTCCTTAAAAAAATTGAAAAATATTTGGTTTTGGGATTTATTCGTAATCATCATTACATCCATTTTGTTTGGCTTTTTTGCTACTTCAGCACCTGAATTAGGAGGGACAATTGGATTTGAATTGAATCTGTTTTCGCAAGATTATATTGGAAAAACTGGAACTTTATTGATTCTGTTGTTTGGGTTAATCATTTATGCTATTTTCAAAATCAAAATCTCACCTGAAAACATTCAGTCGTTTTTTGACAATACAAAAAAAGAAATCAAAGCTGATTTAGCCACTATTCCTTTAAATGGAGCAAAAACTAGCGGGTATAATTTAGAAGAATTTGCTGTTGCAGAAGATGAAATTGATGACATTCATTTGAAAACTAATGGTTCTCAATTCGAAATTAACAAAGAGGCTTTGAAACCAACTATAAGCAACTCATCTGATATTAATAGAGATCCGGCTGTAAAACCACTTGCTATGGAAGTTACACCAATGGGAACACCAGAAATTATTTCGAATCCTATTGATACTTTTGTAATAGAAACAGCTCCGGAAGAAGATATTATAGAGGAAAATCTGGCCTCTCGATTAGTTGCCGATTTTGGATTATTTGATCCAACTTTGGATTTATCCAATTATAAATTCCCTACAATAGAATTATTAAAGGAATATTCGACTGGAGGAATTACCATCAACCAAGAAGAATTAGAAGAGAATAAAAACAGAATTGTTGATACATTACGCAATTACAAAATTGAAATTGCACAAATAAAAGCAACTGTTGGACCATCTGTTACTTTATATGAAATTGTACCGGAAGCGGGTATTCGTATTTCAAAAATCAAAAGTTTAGAAGATGATATCGCTTTATCACTTTCGGCATTAGGAATTCGTATCATTGCTCCTATTCCTGGAAAAGGAACAATAGGAATCGAGGTTCCTAACAAGAATCCTACAATGGTTTCGATGAAAAGTGTTATTGGCTCAGCTAAATTTCAAGAAGCCGAAATGGAACTGCCTATCGCTCTTGGAAAAACAATTTCGAATGAAACTTTTGTAGTAGATTTAGCCAAAATGCCACACTTATTGATGGCTGGAGCCACCGGACAAGGAAAATCTGTTGGATTAAATGCAGTTTTGACTTCACTTTTATACAAAAAACATCCAGCAGAAGTTAAATTTGTTTTGGTTGACCCTAAAAAAGTAGAGCTAACACTTTTTAACAAAATTGAAAGACATTATTTAGCGAAACTTCCAGATATGGATGATGCTATTATTACCGATAATGCAAAAGTGGTCAATACTTTGAATTCACTTTGCGTAGAAATGGACAGCCGTTATTCGTTATTAAAAGACGCAATGGTTCGAAACATAAAAGAATACAATGATAAATTTAAATCTCGAAAACTGAATCCGGAAAATGGACACCGTTTCTTGCCCTATATCGTTCTTGTTGTTGATGAGTTTGCCGATTTAATCATGACAGCAGGAAAAGAAGTTGAAGTTCCTATAGCACGGTTAGCACAATTAGCAAGAGCCATTGGAATTCACTTAATTATAGCAACACAAAGACCATCTGTAAACGTAATTACAGGTTTAATAAAGGCCAATTTCCCTGCGAGAATTGCTTTTAGAGTTACCTCCAAAATTGATTCCAGAACCATTCTTGACACTCAAGGTGCTGATCAATTGATAGGACGAGGCGATATGCTTTACACTAACGGAAATGACGTTGTTCGTGTGCAATGTGCCTTTATAGATACGCCAGAAGTAGAAAAAATAACTGAATTTATTGGAGCGCAAAAAGCATATGCAACAGCATATTTACTTCCGGAATTTATTGGAGAGGAAAGTGGCATTAATCTTGATATGGATATCTCTGAAAGAGACACTTTGTTTAGGGAAGCCGCAGAAATAATTGTAAATGCACAACAAGGTTCAGCTTCATTGTTACAAAGAAAATTAAAATTAGGCTACAACAGAGCAGGTCGATTAATTGACCAATTAGAAGCTGCTGGGATTGTAGGTCCATTTGAAGGAAGTAAAGCACGTAGTGTAAACATTCTGGACATGAGTTCTCTTGATCAATTTTTCAACAATGAACAAAATAATTAACACCATGGAATCAAAGATTCAAAAAATCAAAAAAAATAATATTAAAAGGATGAGTAAAAGATTTTTTCAAATTGCAGCTTTACTATTTTTTAGTTTTTCAATACAAGCCCAAGATAAAAAAGCAAAAGATCTTTTAGATCAAGTAACAGCAAAGGTTAGAAGTTATAATAATATTGTAATTGATTTTAAATATTCTTTGAATAATGCCAAAGAAAACATCAATCAAGACAGCAAAGGAAATGTAACCATGAAAGGCAATCAATTTGTATTGAATTTCATGGGAGTCACTAAAATTTTTGACGGAAAAAGAAGCTATACTATTGTTCCAGAAGACGAAGAAATCACCATTTCTAAAGTAAATGACAAAGATGATACTGCCATTACTCCTTCTAAGTTATTGACTTTTTTCAACTCTGGTTATAAATACAATATGGATATTTTACAGGATGTCAAGGGACGAAAAATCCAGTATATCAAATTGGTTCCCACTAATGCAAAAGATCAAAGAAAAGAAATATTATTAGGCATTGATGTACAGACTAAACACATCTACAACTTGATAGAAATGGGTAAAAAAGGAACAAAAACTACTTTAACCGTTAATTCTTTTAAAACCAATCAACCTTTGTCAAAAAATCAATTTACCTTTACCGAAAGTAAATACCCAAATTACTACATCAATAAATTAGATTAATTCTTAGGTGAAAATTCTTGACAAATACTTATTAAAAACATTTCTGACTACATTTACAACTGTATTTGTAATACTCTTTTTCATTTTCATACTTCAAACTGTTTGGTTATTTATATCTGAATTAGCGGGTAAAGATTTAGATTTTTTGATGATTATCAAATTTTTAGCGTTTTCAATGCCCCGAATAATTCCTTTGGTTTTACCATTATCAGTATTATTAGCATCAATAATGACTTTTGGTGATTTATCCGAAAATTATGAATTGGCTGCTATGAAATCAGCAGGTGTTTCGCTAAAAAGAGCCCTGAAAAGCTTAACTTTTTTTATCGTTATTTTGGGATTTATCGCTTTTCTTTTTGCCAATAATGTAATTCCTTTTGCTGAATATAAATTCATCAATTTCAGAAAAAACATCGCACAAGCTAAACCTGCTCTGGCAATTGCTGAAGGTCAATTTAGCGATGTTGGGTTTTATAATATCAAAGTGAATAAAAAATCCGGAGAAAATGGAAATTTCCTTACCGGTATCACAATCCACAAAAAATCAAATCTTGGCGACGGCAGTAAAACGGTTATCAAAGCCAAAAATGGAGAATTGATAAGCAGCGAGAAATCCAGTATCCTGCAATTAGTATTGAATAACGGTTACTATTACGAAGATATCATTCCTAAAAAATACGAAGACAGAAGCAAAATGCCATTTGCTAAAAGTTCATTTAAAAAATACATCATTAATATCGATTTATCTAAATTGAATAAAGTCGATGAGAATAATCAAAGCATTGCAAATACTAACACAATGCTTAATGTGAGTGAATTAAATTACACACTGGATTCATTACATAAGAATTTAAAAACGGATATCATTTCGTTTTCAGAAAATATGAATCAGCGAATTACAATTCCGAAAGATACTAAAATCAAAAAAAGAAAAACACTTCCACATAATCTATTGTCATTATATAACAATACTGAAAAATCTAATATTTTAGAGCTTGCCATTAGTAATCTGGGAAGTATAAAATATTCTATTGATGCCAGTGAATCGGAATTTAAAGCTAAACGAAAAAATATTAACAATCATTTATTGGCATTTTACGATAAATTTGTAATTGCATACGCCTGTTTTTTAATGTTTTTTATAGGAGCACCATTAGGAGCTATTATTCGAAAAGGCGGCCTAGGACTTCCTATTATTTTTGCAGTTTTAATTTTCATAACATTCCATTTTATAAATACTTTTGGCAAAAGAATTTCACAGGAGAATGGGCTTACTCCATTCATGGGAGCTTGGCTATCCTCGATAATTTTGTCGCCATTGGCTATTTTACTAACTTACAGAGCTACAAACGATATCGGATTAATAAATATGGATGTTTTTTTAGCACCATTCCAAAAAATATATAAAAAAATATTTCCAACATCAAATTAAACACAAATCATGGTTACAGATAAAATACAACTCAACTCAATTGAAGAAGCTATAGAAGACATTAGACAAGGCAAAATCATTATTGTCGTTGATGATGAAGATAGAGAAAATGAAGGCGATTTCTTGGCTGCTGCCGAAAAAGCAACTCCTGAAACAATTAATTTCATGGCCACTCACGGCCGTGGACTAATATGTGCTCCTTTAACTGAAAGTCGTTGCAAAGAATTAGGCCTTCATGTAATGGTGAGTAACAATACAGATCCTATGGAAACCGCTTTTACTGTTTCGGTAGATTTAAGAGGAAAGGGAGTAACTACAGGAATATCAGCTGAGGATAGATCCAAAACAGTTTTATCCTTAATAGATTCAACCACTAAACCACATGATCTGGCTAGACCCGGGCATATTTTTCCTTTAATAGCTAAACAAGGCGGTGTATTGCGAAGAACCGGACATACCGAAGCAGCTATTGATTTTGCACGTTTAGCAGGATTCAAACCAGCCGGAGTTATCTGTGAAATTCTTAACGAAGATGGAACAATGGCACGTTTGCCACAATTGGCAGAAGTTGCTAAGAAATTTGATATAAAATTAGTTTCAATCGAAG
>JBJOQF010000252.1:0-21708 GCA_046050185.1 Bacteroidota bacterium | reverse complement strand
ATTGATTTTCGGTTCCTAACATTTTGCCTCCAATAACACTTGGACGTAAAATTTGAAAGGGCAAACCTATTTTTTTACATTCTTGGGCTATAAAATTTTCCGAATGGAATTTAGCATTTTCATACGCATTGCGATGCTCGGGTTTGAAACTTAAACTATGAAAATCATTAGCAATTAATCCTTTTCGGATTCCTGATGAAAAAGCAGTTCCTATATATATGAACTTTTTTATAAAGGGATGAAATATATTGAAAAGCGATTTTGTGATTGTAGTATTTTCGTCAAAAATTTTCGCCCGTTGTGCTTCATCTGTGGACAAATTCACGAATCCAGCCGAATGAATAAAGTAGGCGCCTTTTATTTGGCTTGAAAAAGTATCCTGAATTGAAGCCAAATCCGTGTCGATGATTTCAATGTATTCGTGTAATTTTTCTAAGCCTTTGTCTTTTATGATTTTAGGGGTATAACTGCTGGATAAGAGCTCGTTAATTCTATCTAAAGCAGAGTTCTTTCCTTTATTTCTTGCGATAAGAAAAAGTTTTCCATCAATATTATTGTTGATAAAAAGCTCCAGAATTTCATACATAATATGAGAACCTAAAACCCCTGTAGCACCTGTAAGTATTATTTTCATTATCGTTTTTTATTGTAAAAGCAAAGGTAGTTTTAAATACTAAATATTTCAGGTTTAAAGTCGCATCGAGTTTTTTTAATATTAATCAATAATTATCAATCTTTTGCTTTCTAATTGGAAATAACAATTCGGAATCCATCAGGATCTAGAAACATTTTTCCTCCCGAAACCTCGGGATCATTCCAATATGGATTATTTGCAGTAATAATTGAAATATTATTTTCTAAAATATTATTTATTAGGTTATTATATTCTAAAACAGTTTCAGGATAAAGTACTAAAATATCATCTTTATCAAAATGATGATTTGCTTTTTCGTTAGATTGTGTAAATTCAAAATGCCAATCTAGTTTTGGTTTCCCAATAAAAACACCATCATAATTGTTGTGGTTTTGAAAACCTCCAAGACGTTCAAAACCAAGAATGTTAACATAAAAAGCTTCTATTTTTTCTAAATTGTTAGTATGTCTCGCAATCCGTAAGTTCATTTTTTTTATAAATTTTTAGATTATAAATCATTAATCTACATTCTTAAATCAAAAGCTATTTACTCAATTTATCCAGCGTATACACAATCAATTCATCAACTGCTTTGTACGGATCTTCACTAAATGTTCCCAAAGCCCGATTGGCAATTATAGCGTTTAATGATAAGGCATTATGTCCCAAAAGTGTAGAAAGTCCATATATAGCAGCAGTTTCCATTTCGAGATTGGTGATTTTATTTCCTTCAAAACTAAAATTATCCATTTTAGAATTCAATGTTTCATCTTGAATATTTAAACGCAACACACGTCCTTGTGGACCATAAAAACCTCCGGATGTTGCAGTAATTCCTTTATGCATTTTGTCGCTTTCTATCCTTTTTTCCAGTATCGAAGAACACGAAATAACATACGGTTTTCCCTTTCTCAAATCCCAATTGGTGTGTTTTATAAAAGCATCTTCCATTCCAATATTCGAAACTTTGTCAATCAAATAGGAGCGGAGCATGTTGTCTAAGCCTAATCCAAATGTAGATATTACAAAGCTGTCTACAGGAATGTCAGCTTGTAAAGAACCAGAAGTTCCAATACGGATGATGTTTAATGAAGTTAGATTTTCTTTTGGTTGCCGCGTTTTCAAATCAATATTCACTAAAGCGTCCAATTCGTTCATTACAATATCAATATTATCTGGACCTATTCCTGTTGACATTACGGTAATTCTCTTTCCTTTGAAAATCCCCGTTTGGGTTTTGAACTCTCTTTTTTGAGTAGAAAATTCGATGCTGTCAAAAAACTGTGTGATTTTCTCAACCCGATTTTGATCACCCACAAAGATGATATCGTGTGCAATATGTTCTGGTTTTAAATTCAAATGATAGACACTGCCATCTGGATTTAATATTAATTCTGATGATTGTATCATTTTTTTTTTAAGTTTAAGGTTTCAAGTTGCTCAACTCAATACCATTACTGAACACTTTTTCTAGCCTCCAACGCGTTTTACTTTAAAACCTTTTTCCTTTAAAATAGCCATGATTTTATCCCGATAATCCCCTTGAATTATGATAGAATCATCTTTGAAAGTTCCACCCACACTTAATTTTGTTTTGATTTCTTTGGCAAGAATTTTAAAATCCTCGTCTGTGCCTTCATAACCTTCAATTATAGTGGTCGCTTTTCCTTTTCGTTTTTCGAATTTGCAAATCATAGGCTCTTTTTGAACATATAATTCGTGTGCAACTTCCTTAATTGCTTCTTCAGGAGATGGTTCATGATCTGGAAAAAGTTTTTTTAATTGGTCTTGTAAGTCCATTTTTTTTAAATTAATTGGTTATTAAACCATTAAGAAGTTAAGAAAATTAAGTTTTTACTGCTCTTAATGTATCTTAATTTCTTAATGGTAAAAAATAGAAAGACATCAAGCGAACTCGATGTCTTTCTTGAACTATAATTAAGGATTATTTTTTAATAAGTCCCAAATCTACTAAACGTTCGTATAAATAAGCTCCCGCAGTAATATCTTCGAATTTTTTTGGATTTTCTGCATCAATACAGTTCTCCAAACAATTCAATTTCATATCACTTACAGGATGCATAAAAAACGGAATAGAATAACGTGAAGTTCCCCATAATTCTCTCGGTGGATTTACCACTTGATGAATAGTAGATTTCAGTTTATTATTGGTGTGACGCGATAACATATCGCCTACATTAATTACTAATTCGTCGGGTTCAGCAATGGCATCAATCCATTCACCATCATGATTTTGTACTTGTAATCCTCTTCCTTGTGCTCCCATCAATAAGGTAATTAAGTTGATGTCGCCATGAGCAGCGGCACGAATGGCATTTGCAGGTTCAACCGTAATCGGTGGGTAATGTATAGGTCTTAAGATTGAATTACCATCTTTGGCATAATTGTCAAAATAAAATTCATCCAAACCAAGGTGCAATGCCAGGGCTCTCAGTACATAAACGCCAGTTTTTTCCAACATTTGGTACGCTTCTTTACCTACAACATTAAAACGAGGTAATTCTTTCACTTCAACATTTTCAGGGTATTCTGAAGCATATTTGGAATCTTTGGATACATATTGTCCAAAATGCCAAAACTCTTTTAAATCCCCTTCTTTTCTACCTTTGGCATGCTCTGTACCAAAAGAAACATAGCCCCTTTGTCCGCCAATTCCAGCAATTTCATAGCTGCGTTTTGTTTCTAAAGATAGAGCGAAAAAATTTCTTATTTCACCATACAATTCATCAACCAACTGGTCGTCTAAAAAATGCCCTTTGAGTGCTACGAAGCCAATATCTTCAAATGCACTTCCGATTTCATTTACAAATTTTTGTTTACGTTTCGGGTCATCCGAAAGGAAATCACGCAAGTCAACACTAGGAATGTTTTGCATACTTTTAAATATTTTTTATAACTTACACGGTCAATAACCTTGTAGATACAAATGTAAAGAATAATTTTATATCTGTATTTTTAAATTGTAAATCAAAACAATAAAATATAACAAAATATAACTAAACTGTTATATTTTTTTATCTTTGAACCATTCAATAAAAAATAAAAAATGACTTTCGATAGAAAAAATCTTACTGACAATCAATTATTAGATTTATATAAAAGAATACTGAAACCAAGACTGATTGAAGAAAAAATGTTGGTACTTATTCGTCAGGGAAAAGTATCCAAATGGTTTTCAGGAATTGGGCAAGAGGCTATTTCTGTAGGAGTTACGGCAGTTTTAGATTCGGATGAGTATATTTTGCCAATGCATAGAAATCTAGGTGTTTTTACAGGAAGAAACATTCCGTTGTACCGATTGTTTTCGCAATGGCAAGGAAAAGCCAATGGTTTTACCAAAGGCCGTGATCGAAGTTTTCACTTTGGAACCCAACAATATAAGATTATTGGAATGATTTCGCATTTAGGACCTCAATTAGGAGTTGCAGATGGAATTGCTTTGGCCAATAAACTCAAGAAAAATGGGAAAGTCACCGCAGTTTTTACTGGCGAAGGTGCTACCAGTGAAGGCGATTTTCATGAAGCGTTGAATATAGCTTCGGTTTGGGAATTGCCGGTGCTATTTGTAATAGAGAATAATGGTTACGGACTTTCGACACCAACAAATGAACAATACCGTTGCGAAAACCTAGCCGATAAAGGGAAAGGATACGGAATGGAAAGTCATATTATTGATGGAAATAATATTCTGGAAGTCTATAATTTGTTATCTGAATTGAAAGCTTCGATGAAAGAAAATCCACGTCCTGTTTTATTGGAATTCAAAACCTTCAGAATGCGTGGACATGAAGAGGCGAGTAGTACTAAATACGTTCCTCAGGAATTAATGGACATGTGGGCGATTAAAGATCCAGTAGAAAATTATAAGAAATACTTATCTGAAAATGGGATTCTTACAGCCGATTTTGACGCTGCTTTGCATGCTGAAATAAAGGCAGCCATTGATGAAAGTTTGGCTGTTGCCAATGCCGAACCTGAGATTGAAGCTTCGTTAAGTGAAGAATTGAATGATGTTTATAAACCATATACATTCGAGCAAGTCAAGCCATCAGAAGAGAAGGAAAATATTCGTTTTATAGATGCTATTTCTACCAGTTTGAGGCAATCGATGGAACGTCACGGAAACTCAGTAATCATGGGTCAGGATATCGCTGAATATGGCGGAGCTTTCAAAATTACAGATGGTTTCGTAGCGCAGTTTGGTAAAGAGCGTGTCATCAATACGCCAATTTGTGAAAGTGCTGTGGTTTCTGCAGGAATGGGATTGTCGATTAATGGCTATAAAGCAATTGTCGAAATGCAGTTTGCTGATTTTGTTTCAACGGGATTTAATCCAATTGTGAATTTACTGGCCAAATCACATTACCGTTGGTTAGAAAAAGCCGATGTTGTAGTCCGAATGCCTTGTGGTGGAGGAACACAAGCTGGTCCTTTTCATTCGCAAACCAATGAAGCTTGGTTTACTAAAACACCAGGTTTAAAAGTGGTTTATCCAGCATTTCCCTATGATGCAAAAGGGCTTTTGAATACTTCCATAAACGACCCGAATCCGGTATTATTCTTTGAGCACAAACAATTGTACAGAAGCGTTTACCAAGACGTTCCTACTAATTATTATACGATTCCATTAGGAAAAGCGGCTTTGTTGAAAGAAGGAAATCAAGTTACGATTATCTCGTTTGGTGCAGCGGTACATTGGGCTTTGGAAACTTTAGCTAAAAATCCTGAAATTTCGGCTGATTTATTGGATTTGAGAACCTTACAACCTTTGGATACAGGAGCAATTTTCGCATCGGTAAAGAAAACAGGAAGAATAATCATTTATCAGGAAGATTCAATGTTTGGTGGAATAGCAAGCGATATTTCGGCAATGATAATGGAAAATTGTTTCAAATACCTTGATGCTCCTGTAAAACGCGTGGCAAGTTTAGACACGCCAATTCCGTTTACAAAAGCACTGGAAGATCAATATTTACCGAAATGCAGATTCGAAAATGATTTGAAGGAATTATTGAATTACTAATAGTTGTTGTTATGATAATTTTGAAAATTTAAAACCATTCTTGCAAGAATTTTCAATTTTTTAATAGAGCCAATAAATCAGTGTAATAATTTGGGTACTATTGTTTGATATTTTAATTTTGAAAAAAATATCAAAGTTACAATGAAGCCTTTAAAAGAAAAATTATTAATAAAAGATGCGACAATCCATAAAGTGCAGTTTGACACGGAATGGTTTTACAATCTTGATGATATGGCTTTTTATTTGAAAGAAGATTTGTCTGAAGTTGAATTTATCTATTTGCCAATGATTATTGATGGTGAAAATGAATTTGTTAAATGTGCCTCGTTTGAAGATATTATAAGAAACCGAAAAGAAATGTAAAGACTATAAGTCCTTTTGCCTGGACACTATATTGGATAGGATATTAAACAAGAATTTCACTAATTTGCACAAATTAATTCGTGTAAATTAGTAAAATTCTTGTTTGGCTTTTTATAACAACTTAAAAATCAGTATTATTTTGTTCTTATTCGTGTTCAGACGATAGGTAGTAAAATCTCTTTTTAACATAAAATCTTATCGATTACTCAATTTCGCTTTTTCCTTGATAATATCACTGATTTTTCGGTTTTCAATTTTACTTTCGAGCCAAGAGATAATATCAAGATAAAGAAATGCTCTTTTTTCGTAGGTGTTTTTTTCTAATTCAATAAATCGCTCTCTCATTTTTACAAACTCTTTTTTGATATCACCAGGATAAATAGAGTTTAGGTTTTTCATGAATCGCATGATTTCTTTTTGAACTTCATGTAAATCATTCATTTTCAATAAAAACTTATAAGTATTTTTCAGTTGGTTTTCTAAATAATAGTCTTTTCCTAATTCATAATGGGCTATCAGACAAAGAATTCGAGAAAAGCACATTAAATCTTCCCGCATCGAAAGATTTTTGTTGTTTATGATTTTTTCTAAATAAAATATACATTCATTATATTTTTCATTACCAAAATAAATGGATGCTATTTTATAGTAAAACAACATTTCGTGATGTTCATCAAGATGCTCACTGTGCAGTTTTAATTTTTCTAAAATTTCAGGAATTAAGTATTCGCTTTCAGCAAAAGTACCTTCCAGAATATGATAATTTAATTTGTTATTATACAAATACAGGAATGACAAAGAAGCAATATTATCATTCACCGGAAACCGTGGATCTTTAATAGTCTCTTCTAATAAAACCAAATATTTTTTAAAATTTGATTTGTATTTGAGCATGTATAAAGACTCGAGCAAATAATGATTCCCTTTAAGGAAAAATACAGGATTGAGATAAATCATATTGGGGTTATCATAAAACAGATTAACCCATTTATAAGCATATTTATAGCTGGCTAAAAAATCCTGTACTAAAAAGCTATGCCAAAGATTAGCATTGTAAAACCAGTATTTTTCACGAAACCCAAATTTTTTCTCATCAAATTTAGAAATGTGCTTATTGAAATAGTCGTCTATATATTTATACTCCTCGTCACTTTTTACATAACCTGTTTTGAGCATAATTCCATACAGCTGCAGGGATAAATTAGATAATTTACTGGAAATAGTATTGCGATAATTTAATTCTTTGGCTTGAATAACTAATTCATCGGCGCGTCCCTGAATACTTCTTGTAATATATTGTGATTCAATTAATTTTTCGAATTCAACAATCTCATATGCCATTAGTTTTTCGTCATTTTCTAAAGCAAGGACCTTTGTCTTATCCAATATTTTTAAGCTTTGCTTGTACAAACCTTTATTATATAATATAGCAGCAAAATCAATTTGTTCTCTTAGCTGATACCGAATGTTTTGACTCGGAATATTCAATCGAATACTCACTAAAATTTGTTTGTATAAATAGGACTTTAAGTTGGATAATTGTACCTTTTTTATGATACCACTTTTCAAAATAAGTTTCTCATCATACACTTCTGATTTATCTAAAATATTGAATAATTCGATGAATTTTGTATTTGAACTCGTTTCGAGTCGGCTCGCAAAAATCTTAAATTGTCTTTTTTCAGACTTTGAAAGGGATTTTATTAATACAAATAAGAAATCTTTTTGATGGTTAGCCATTGTAAAATATTGTAACTTAGTTTGTTGTTATTCAATAACTTACAAAGTATTAATTATCTTTATAAGCAGTATATTTTATTAAAACGAGTTTTATATTAAAGTAATGAAATATAAATTTGTTATCGAGATGTGAAATTACATTAAATAAATGAAAATGAATAGAGAGAAAGTTCAAATTTTTGATACCACTTTACGAGATGGAGAACAGGTCCCAGGATGTAAATTAGATACCAATCAAAAACTCGTTATAGCAAATCGCTTAGACGAAATGGGTGTTGACATTATAGAAGCTGGTTTTCCTGTTTCTAGTCCAGGTGATTTTTTGTCTGTTTCTGAAATCAGTAAGATTGTAAAAAACGCAACTGTTTGTGGTTTAACGAGAGCGGTAAAAAATGATATTGATGTTGCTGGAGCTGCCTTAAAACATGCTAAGAAACCACGTATTCATACTGGAATTGGAACTTCAAATTCACATATAATACATAAATTAAATACTACCAGAGAAGATATTATCGCCAGAGCAAAATTTGCCGTTTCACATGCTAAAACGTATGTTGAAGATGTGGAATTTTATGCTGAAGATGCTGGTAGAACTGATAATGATTTCTTGGCAAAAGTTTGTGAAGAAGTAATAAAATCAGGGGCTACAGTACTTAATATTCCTGATACAACCGGATATTGCTTACCTGAAGAATATGGAGCAAAAATAAAATACCTAAAAGAAAACGTAAAAGGTATTGAAAATGTGGTTCTTTCTTGTCATTGTCATAATGATTTAGGAATGGCAACTGCTAATTCTATTGCTGGAGCAGTAAATGGAGCTAGACAAATAGAATGTACCATTAATGGAATTGGGGAAAGAGCCGGAAACACCGCACTTGAAGAAGTGGTAATGATTTTCAAACAACATCCTTATTTGAATTTATATACAGATATTGACACGAAACAGTTGAACGAAATGAGTCGTTTGGTTTCTGAAAGTATGGGGATGATAGTACAGCCTAATAAAGCGATTGTTGGTGCTAATGCTTTTGCACACAGTTCAGGAATTCATCAGGATGGTGTGATTAAAAACAGAGCGACTTATGAAATCATGGATCCTTTGGATGTAGGGGTAAATGAATCTTCGATAGTTCTTACTGCAAGAAGTGGTAGAGCAGCATTGGCTTACAGAGCAAAAAAAGTAGGATATGAACTTACCAAAGTACAACTGGATGTAGTTTATATTGAGTTCTTAAAATTTGCCGATATCAAAAAAGAAGTTTTAGATGATGATATTCATCAAATTATTGAAGCTTGTAAAATACAAAGTGATTTAATAAGAAACTAATAAAAGCAATATTTATATAAAAGTATAGCTAAAAAAACTAAAACATGAATTTAAAAATAGCAGTATTGCCAGGAGACGGAATAGGACCAGAGGTGACCTTACAGGCAAAGAAAGCTTTATATGCTATAGGTGTAGTGTATGATCATGAATTTGTTTTTGAAGATGCTCTTATGGGAGCTGTTGCCATAGATAAAACAGGAAATCCTCTTCCGGAACAAACGCTTAATCTTTGCCTTAATACAGATGCAGTTTTGTTTGGCGCTATTGGTGATCCAAAATACGACAACAATCCAAGTGCTAAAGTACGTCCAGAGCAAGGTTTATTAAAATTGAGAAAAGAATTAGGTCTTTTTGCAAATATCCGACCTATAAAACCCTATAAGTCATTATTAGATTCTTCTCCTTTAAAAAGAGAAATAATCGAAGGTGCTGATTTTACTATTTTCAGAGAACTTACCGGAGGTGTTTATTTTGGCGAAAAAAAATTGAACGATACTGGTACAATTGCTTCTGATTTATGTGAATATTCAGAAGAAGAAATTACCAGAATTACTCATTTGGCTTTTAAATCAGCACAAAATAGACGTAAAAAAGTAACGATGGTGGATAAAGCCAATGTGCTTGAAACTTCTCGATTATGGAGAAAAGTTGTCAAAAATGTAAGTGAAAATTATCCGGATGTATTATTGGATTTTCTTTTTGTTGATAATGCTGCCATGCAAATTATTTTAAATCCAAAACAATTTGATGTCATTTTGACCGAAAATTTATTTGGAGATATATTATCTGATGAAGCTAGTGTAATTACAGGTTCTATAGGATTATTGGCATCGGCATCATTAGGAAATAAAAATGCGCTTTTTGAACCCATTCATGGTTCTTATCCGCAAGCAAAAGGTAAAAATATAGCAAATCCAATTGCTTCCATTTTATCAGCAGCAATGCTTTTAGAACACTTTGGACTTCATAAAGAAGCTAAAAAAGTATACGAAGCAGTAGAAAAAGCAATTGAATATAATGTGGTGACAATAGATTTGAAAGCAGATTCGAAATTTGGTACAAATGAAGTTGGAGACTTTATTTCTAATGTTATTTTAAGTAAAGACGATTTATATTTTAAAAGTGACAATGTCCAAATAGGACAATCGACTATTGTTTAACAAAACAATAATCAAAAGTGCATTTAATAATTGAAAAGTGCTTATAATTTAAGGTTCTATTTTTTTGTTCTATTTGTTTTTCATACTTTTGAAGCAAATAAAAAAAAATGAAAATCGTAACTATTATTTCTTCAATTATTAATGTCAATGTGGTAATCACATATGCAGCAGGAATGTTATAGATATAATTAAAAAAATATTTAAAACCTTCCAATTATTTTGGAAGGTTTTTTTTTGGAATAAATTTAAAAAATACAGAAACAATCATATAATGGAATTAAATAAATACAGCAAAATAATCACGCAAGATGAAACACAACCAGCTTCACAAGCCATGTTGTACGGAATTGGATTAACTGAAGAAGATCTTAAAAAAGGGCAGGTAGGAATCGTGAGTATGGGTTACGAAGGAAATACTTGTAATATGCACTTAAATGATTTAGCCAAAGACATTAAAGATAGCGTCTGGAAAGCTGATTTAGTTGGTTTGATTTTTAATACTATTGGTGTAAGTGATGGTATTTCAAATGGTAATGATGGAATGCGTTTTTCTTTAGTTTCTCGTGATGTAATTGCTGATTCTATTGAAACTGTTATGGGGGCACAATGGTATGATGGTATGATTGCTGTTCCAGGTTGTGATAAAAATATGCCAGGAGCTGTAATGGCAATGGGTAGAGTAAATCGTCCTTCTATTATGGTATATGGGGGGTCAATTCACCCAGGGAAATGGAAAGGTCAGGATTTGAATATTGTTTCTGCTTTTGAAGCATTAGGAAAAAAATTCAATAACACTATTACACCTGAAGATTTTAAAGGTGTGATACAAAATGCTTGTCCAGGTGCAGGTGCTTGTGGTGGAATGTACACAGCTAACACCATGTCATCAGCCATTGAAGCATTAGGAATGAGTTTGCCTTACAGTTCTTCTAATCCTGCGTTAAGCCCAGAAAAGAAACAAGAATGTGCTGATGCTGGTCGCGCCATCAGAATATTACTGGAAAAAGATATTAAGCCTAGAGACATCATGACTCGTAAAGCATTCGAAAATGCCATTACAATGGTAGCTGTTTTAGGTGGTTCTACTAATGCGGTAATGCACTTAATTGCAATGGCTCACTCAGTAGGCATTGAATTGACTTTAAAAGATTTCCAAGATATTAGCGATAAAACTCCATTATTAGCCGACTTGAAACCAAGTGGTAAATACTTAATGGAAGATTTACATAATGTAGGTGGTGTTCCAGGAGTAATGAAATATTTATTGAAAGAAGGTTTCTTACACGGTGAGTGTTTGACAGTAACAGGTAAAACTATAGCTGAAAATTTAGCTTCAATTCCTGATTTACAAGATGGTCAAGAAGTGATTTTTGAAATCCAAAAAGCATTAAAAGCTACTGGAAATATTCAGATTTTATACGGAAACATAGCTTCAGAAGGTTGTGTTGCTAAAATTAGCGGAAAAGAAGGAGAGTTTTTTGAAGGTACAGCAGTAGTTTTTGAAAATGAAAAAGATGTAATTAAAGGTATACAAGGAGGTGAAGTTAAACCTGGAAACGTAGTGATTATTCGTTATTGTGGTCCAAAAGGTGGTCCTGGTATGTCTGAAATGTTGAAACCAACATCTGCCATTATGGGAGCTGGTTTAGGAAGTACCGTCGCTTTAATTACTGACGGACGATTTTCTGGAGGTTCACACGGTTTCGTAGTAGGTCACGTTACTCCAGAAGCCTATGAAGGTGGTGGAATTGCATTGATAGAAAATGGTGATGTTATTACAATTGATGCTGTGAAAAATACGATCAATATGAAAATTTCTGATGAAGAATTGGCAAAACGTAAAGCCAATTGGGTTCAACCGGAATCACCAATTAAACAAGGAGTGTTGCTTAAATATATGCGTTCGGTCTCCAGTGCCTCTGAAGGATGTGTAACCGATAAATAATCCCCCCCTAACTCCCGAAAGGGAAAATCATAATAGGGTTTGGACTTTATTTGAAAGTAAAAAATAGGAATACTATATCAATCTCGGCTTGCTCTTCTTTGAAGAGGGCTTGGGTGAGAAAAAATAATAAACGTACCCATGGGAACAAATAAAATATCAGGCGCAGAAGCCGTTATTAGATGCTTATTAGAAGAAGGAGTAGACTTGGTTTATGGATATCCAGGAGGTGCCATAATGCCAGTTTATGATGAATTATATAAATTTCAAGATCAATTGCAACATGTTTTAGTTCGTCACGAACAAGGGGCAACTCACGCGGCTCAAGGATTTGCAAGAGCAACAGGAAAAGTTGGAGTTGCAATAGCTACTTCAGGCCCCGGAGCAACAAATCTTGTAACTGGAATTGCCGATGCTCAAATTGATTCTACTCCAATGGTTTGTATTACAGGTCAGGTAGGGAAACATTTATTAGGTTCTGATGCATTTCAGGAAACCGATATTATCGGGATTTCGACTCCGGTTACCAAATGGAATTATCAAATTACCGAAGCACATGAAATACCTGAAATCATTGCAAGAGCTTTTTATATTGCAAAATCAGGACGTCCAGGTCCAGTTTTGATTGATATTACAAAAAATGCTCAATTTGACGAAATTGAATTTAGTTATAAAAAATGTACAGGCATTAGAAGTTATAACCCAAAGCCAGTTTTAGATATTGAAAAAATTGAAGCAGCTGCGGAACTTATTAACAATGCAAAAAAACCCTATATCGTTTTTGGTCAAGGAATTATTCTTAGCGAAGCGGAAGAACAATTAAAAGCATTAGTTGAAAAATCAGGAATTCCTGCTGCTTGGACTATTTTAGGACTTTCGGCATTGCCAACAGATCATCCCTTAAATGTAGGAATGTTAGGGATGCACGGAAATTATGGTCCCAATTTGTTAACAAACGAATGCGATGTTTTAATTGCACTTGGAATGCGTTTTGACGACCGTGTTACAGGAAATTTAGCTACTTATGCAAAACAAGCCAAAGTTATTCATTTCGAAATTGATCCTGCTGAAATAGATAAAAATGTAAAAACGACGGTAGCTGTTTTAGCTGATGTCAAAGAATCGCTGACCGCTTTACTTCCTTTAATCAAAAATAATACACACGAATCTTGGCACAACGAGTTCAAGGAAATGTATAAAATTGAATTAGAAGCAGTAATCAATGAAGAGTTAAAACCTAAGAAAGAAGGAATTTCTATGGGGGAAACTATCGAAATGATTAACAAACATTCTAAAGGTGACGCTATAATTGTACCTGATGTAGGGCAACATCAGATGTTTGCTTGTCGTTATGCCAAATTTAATTCGACTAAAAGCATCATTAATTCAGGAGGTTTAGGAACTATGGGATTTGCTTTACCGGCGGCAATTGGTGCCAAAATGGGAATGCCGGATCGCGAAGTCGTTGCTATTATTGGAGATGGTGGTTTTCAGATGACTATTCAGGAATTAGGGACTATTTTTCAAACTAAAGTTCCTGTGAAAATTGTGGTTTTGAATAACGAATTTTTAGGAATGGTACGTCAGTGGCAACAATTATTTTTTGACAAAAGATACGCTTCTACTGAGATGATCAATCCTAATTTTATAGCAATTGCTGAAGGTTATTATATTAAAGCCAAAAAAGTGACCAAAAGAGAAGATTTAGATGCAGCTGTCGCTGAAATGATGGCTTCAAAAGAATCCTATTTCCTTGAAGTTATGGTAGAAAAAGAAAATAATGTATTCCCAATGATTCCAACAGGAGCATCGGTTTCTGAGATGCGATTAAGTTAGAAAAAAGTTTAATGTTTAAGGTTTAAGGTTGTTCAACTTTAAACTTTAAGCAAAAAAACTTTAAACAAAAAAACATGGAAAATAAAACATTCACCATTTCTGTTTATTCAGAAAACAACGTTGGCTTATTAAACAGAATATCAGGAATATTCTTGAAACGCCATATCAATATATTAAGTCTAAATGTATCCGAATCAGAAATAGAAAATGTTTCCAGATTCATCATTGTAGTGGATACAACTGAAAAATGGGTGCAAAATATTGTAGGCCAAATCGAAAAACAAATCGAAGTAATCAAAGCATTTTATCATATTGATGAAGAAACTATTTTCTTAGAAAGTGCTTTGTTCAAAATAGATTCGAGTTTGTTATTTGACGAAAGACAAATACAAAACATCATTAAAGAAAGTCATTCTGAAATTGTTACGGTTTCAAGAGATTTTTTTGTGATTTCAAAATCAGGAAGACGTTCTGAGATTGAAGAATTATACGAAAAATTAAAACCTTTCGGTATCATGCAGTTTGTACGCTCCGGAAGAATATCTGTTTCCAAAGAAAAAATGGAAATATCGACTTTATTAGAAGAACTTAAATAAAATTCATTTTGCAGTAACACTTTATAGTGCAATTGCAGCAATCAAAAATTCAATTATTAAATTTTAAAATCATTAAATAAAAAAAGATGGCAAATTATTTCAATTCATTACCACTTAGATTACAATTAGAACAATTAGGCGTTTGCGAATTCATGGATCAATCAGAATTTGCAAATGGTATAGCAGCATTAGCAGGAAAAAAAGTAGTTATCGTAGGATGTGGTGCTCAAGGTTTGAACCAAGGTTTGAACATGAGAGATTCAGGTTTAGATATTTCTTACGCATTACGTGCAGAAGCAATTGCACAAAAAAGAGCTTCTTACATGAATGCTGCTGATAATGGTTTCAAAGTGGGGACTTATGAAGAATTAATTCCAACTGCTGATTTGGTTTGTAACCTTACACCAGATAAACAACATACTGCTGTAGTTACAGCTATTATGCCTTTGATGAAAAATGGTTCTACATTAGCGTATTCTCATGGTTTCAATATCGTAGAAGAAGGAATGCAAATCCGTAAAGACATTACTGTAATTATGTGTGCTCCTAAATGTCCGGGATCTGAAGTTCGTGAAGAATATAAAAGAGGTTTTGGTGTACCAACTTTAATCGCAGTTCATCCAGAAAATAATCCAAATGGTGAAGGTTTTGAACAAGCAAAAGCGTATGCAGTTGCTACTGGAGGACATAGAGCAGGAGTTTTGAACTCTTCATTTGTAGCTGAAGTAAAATCGGATTTAATGGGAGAGCAAACCATTCTTTGTGGAATGTTACAAACAGGTTCAATTTTATGTTTCGACAAAATGGTTGAAAAAGGAATCGAGCCAGCTTATGCTTCAAAATTAATTCAATACGGTTGGGAAACTATAACTGAAGCTTTGAAACATGGTGGTATTACAAATATGATGGATCGTCTTTCAAATCCTTCAAAAATTGAAGCATACAGATTATCTGATGAACTTAAAGAAATTATGCGTCCATTATTTCAAAAACATCAAGATGATATCATTTCTGGAGAATTTTCAAGAAACATGATGATTGACTGGGACAATAATGATGTTAATTTATTGACTTGGAGAGCTGCAACTGCAGAAACTAATTTTGAAAAAACAGCTCCAACTGCAGCTCATATTTCAGAACAAGAATATTTTGACAATGGTGTTTTGATGATTGCTATGGTTAAAGCAGGTGTAGAATTGGCTTTTGAAACAATGACTGAATCAGGAATCATTGAAGAATCAGCTTACTACGAATCATTACATGAATTGCCTTTGATTGCTAATACAGTAGCAAGAAAAAAATTATATGAAATGAACAGAATCATTTCGGATACTGCTGAATATGGTTGTTATTTATTTGATCATGCTTGTAAACCATTATTGACTGAGTTCATGAAAACTGTAGACACAAACGTAATTGGTAAACCATTCTCAACTTCTAACGGAGTAGATAATGCGGTTCTTATTGCAGTAAATAAAAGTATTCGTCAACATCCTATTGAAGAAGTGGGAGAGTGGTTGAGAGAATCAATGACAGCTATGAAAAAAATTGGATAATAAAATTAGGAATTACACACATGAGGTTGTGTTTAGGATTTGCATTAAGCTTTGAATCCATAATATTTGAATTAGTAAGCACTTATTAAAATACAAGTTTGGATGCATATTACATTCACTTAACTTTTTACGAAAGTGAGAGTTAAGTGAAGTAATTCCTATTTCTTTTTAAAATAAATTAGATACTTTTTAATATCTAAATTTATATTTTAAGAGATTTAAATTGATTACTAATGATACACATTTTAGTAATAAAATTATTTGTTGTTAAATTTTGTTGAGATAAAAGGCGGGGTAGAAATTCTATCTCGCTTTTTTTATTTTAATCCCAATTCTTATAAATAATAAATAACGGACAAATTATCATTAAAAAGTTGTTTTTTTTGTTTAATGTTTAATTTTTCATAGGAATTTATAATTTAAATAGTTTTAAGAATAGAAAGAGATTTAATACTTTTATAAAAAATAAAAACATGAGCTACTATAAAATTGATAATTTAGAACAATATTTTAAACATTATAATAAATCAGTTCGTGAACCCAGAAAATTTTGGGGTAAAATAGCAGAAGAAAATTTTACGTGGTACCAACAATGGGATAAAGTTGTCGATTTTAATATGGCTGAAGCAGAAGTAAAATGGTTTACTGAGGCTAAAGTAAATATGACTAAAAACTGTATCGATAGACATCTTGCTAAAAGAGGTGAGAAAACTGCTATTATTTTTGAACCAAATGATCCAACAGAAACAGCATTACATATAACATATAATGAGTTACACCAACGTGTTTGCAAAATGGCAAACGTATTGCGTGAACAAGGCATAAAAAAAGGCGATCGAGTTTGTATTTATTTACCAATGATTCCTGAATTGGCTATAACTACTTTAGCTTGTGCCAGAATTGGAGCCATACATTCGGTTGTTTTTGCAGGATTTTCAGCTTCAGCAGTAGCAACAAGAATAAATGATAGCGATTGCAAAATGGTTATTACTTCAGATGGAGGTTATCGCGGTAACAAAACCATTGACTTAAAAGGAATCATTGATGAAGCGTTAACAAATTGTCCTGGTGTTTCAAACGTTTTGGTAGTGAAAAGAACCAATACTTCTGTTAACATGAAAATAGGTCGTGATCAATGGTTGCAACCTCTTTTAGATGAAGCTTCAGATAACAATGTCGCTGAAATAATGGATGCTGAAGATCCATTATTTATCCTTTACACTTCCGGTTCTACAGGGAAACCAAAAGGAATGGTACATACTACAGCAGGTTATATGGTCCATACAGCCTATACTTTTAAGAATGTATTCAATTATGAAGAAAATGATATTTTTTGGTGTACTGCTGATATTGGTTGGATAACAGGACATTCTTATATCCTTTATGGTCCATTATTGAATGGTGCTACTACAGTTATTTTTGAAGGTATTCCTTCTTATCCGGATTTCAGTCGTTTTTGGGAAATCATAGAGAAACATAAAGTGACTCAGTTTTATACAGCACCAACAGCTATTCGTGCTTTAGCTAAAGAGAGTTTAGATTACGTACAAAAATATCCTTTAAAATCTCTTAAAGTTATTGGTTCTGTAGGAGAACCAATAAATGAGGAAGCATGGCATTGGTATAATGATCATGTAGGAGGGAAACGATGTCCTGTGGTTGATACTTGGTGGCAAACTGAAACAGGTGGAATAATGATTTCTCCTATTGCTTTTGTAACGCCAACTAAACCAACTTATGCAACTTTGCCATTACCAGGGATCCAACCGGTATTAATGGACGAGAAACGAAATGAAATTGAAGGCAATCAAGTGGTAGGAAGTTTGTGTATCAAATTTCCTTGGCCAGGAATTGCCAGAACCATTTGGGGAGATCATCAACGATACAAGGATACGTATTTTTCGACCTTTCCAGGTAAATATTTCACTGGAGACGGTGCTTTGCGTGATGAAGTAGGTTATTATAGAATTACAGGTCGTGTTGACGATGTGATTATCGTTTCAGGACATAACTTAGGAACTGCTCCTATTGAGGATGCAATTAACGAGCATCCTGCAGTTGCTGAATCAGCCATTGTAGGTTTTTCTCATGATATCAAAGGAAATGCATTATATGGTTTTGTAATTCTAAAAGAAACTGGAGAAACCAGAAATAAAGAAAATCTTATTAAAGAAATAAATCAACATATTGCGGATCATATCGGTCCAATTGCTAAACTGGATAAAATTCAATTTGTTTCCGGTTTGCCAAAAACCCGTTCCGGTAAAATCATGCGTAGAATTCTACGTAAAATAGCCGAAGGAGATTATTCAAATTTTGGAGATACTACAACATTATTAAATCCTGAAATTGTTGAAGAAATAAAAGAAGGAAAATTGTAAATTAATTAAAAGCTGTTTGTAATAAAACAGCTTTTTTTTGATAGACTCTAAAAAAAAGAAAAGACTTTCAGTTTATAAAGTATATAATTATGTAAGTTTTATATTAAATAATATAGTTTCTTTCCCAAACAAATCCATAAATTTACTTCTCTATGAAAAATAATGAAGTTTTAATTATTGGTGGTGGCTTAGCAGGATTAACTGCAGCAATTCATTTATCCAAAATTGGATTTCAAATTACCGTTGTAGAAAAAAATGAATTTCCAAAACATAAAGTTTGTGGAGAATATATTTCTAATGAAGTTTTACCGTATCTCAATTGGTTGGATTTAAAAATAGCTGATTTAAATCCTACAACAATTACAAAACTAGAATTTTCAACAAGCAGCGGAAAAAAAATTAAAAGCATTTTACCGCTTGGTGGTTTTGGGATTAGTCGCTATACCTTAGATGAATATTTATATAAAAAAGCAATTGAAAATGGTTGTAAAATCATTTTAGATACAGTAGAAACAATTGTTTTTGAAAATGAAATGTTTACCGTAACTATTTCTAATAAAGTAATTTTAAAATCTAAAATTGTAATAGGAGCTTTTGGAAAACGTTCTACGATTGATCAAAAACTAAATCGTAATTTCATTCAGAAGAAATCACCTTGGTTAGCTGTCAAAGGGCATTATTCCGGAGATTTTCATAATGATCTGGTTGGGTTGTATAATTTTAAAGGTGGTTATTGTGGTGTTTCAAAAGTAGAAAATGATGTAATTAATATTTGTTATTTAGCAGATTACGAAACCTTCAAGCAGTATAAAAACGTTGAAGAATATCAAAATAACGTTGTTTCTCAAAATCCAAATTTAAAAGCAATTTTCGAAAAAAGTAATATGCTTTTCGAAAATCCATTAACGATAAGCCAAATTTCTTTTGAAAAAAAACAAGCAGTTGAGGATCATATTTTAATGATTGGAGATACCGCCGGATTAATACATCCTTTGTGTGGAAACGGAATGGCAATGGCTATTCATAGTGCTAAAATTGTTTCAGAATTAGTGGAGAAATATTATAATAACAAAATTAAATCCAGAAACGAATTAGAAGAAAAATACATTAAGGAGTGGAATTTTAATTTTAGTAAAAGATTAAAAATGGGAAGATTATTATCTAATCTTTTGCAAAAGCAAAAACTCTCAGGTGTATTAATGCGTATATTGATTGCATTTCCGTTTTTGCTGTCTAAAATTATAAAAAAGACGCATGGAAAACCTATAACTTTAAGCGAATAGATGTTTATAGATACCCAATATAGAACAAACGAACCTGAAACTATGGATGATTTTGCCATGGAAGGTGAAATCTTACGGGATGCATTGGATAAAATAGCTCAAATCAATCAGCTTTTGGGAGGAAACAAGCTAACTTTACGTGGAGTTCAGAGTTTGATTCGGAATGTTTCTAAATCAAATGAAATCAGAGTTGTAGATGTCGGTTGTGGTAATGGAGATATGTTGCGAACATTGGCGGATTTTGGATTGAAAAACAATCTTAAATTTCAATTAATAGGTATAGATGCTAATAATTTCACTATTAAGCATGCACAAAAATTATCTGAAAAGTATTCTAATATATCGTTCCGATGCGAAGATATATTTGACAAACCTTTTATAGAATTAAAATACGATATCATCTTGTGTACTTTGACATTACATCATTTTAAAGATGATGAAATCATTTATTTATTAAATATTTTTAATACGAATTCGAATGTTGGGATTGTTATAAATGACTTGCAAAGGAGTGCTGTTGCTTATCGTTTATTTCAGGTATTATGTTTTGTTTTTCGATTGAATGATATGTCACGGGAGGATGGATTAATTTCTATTTTAAGAGGTTTTAAAAAAGAAGAACTAGTTAATTTTTCCCAAAAACTAAATTTCAGCAACTATAAAATTCATTGGAAATGGGCATTTCGCTACCAGTGGATAATTCCAAAAATATGAGTGTAAAAATAAAAGCCGTTACAAAACAGTTGCCAAAATACTCCCGAACAACGGAAGAAATCATTCCGTTTTTGGATGCTTGGTTAGTTGGTCAAGAGGATCGTTTTATCAGGAAAGTCAAAAAAATATTTGAAAGCGCAGCTGTCGATAAGCGATACTCAATTATGGATCCAATTGCGGTTTTTACAAAGACGTCTTTTGAAGAAAGAAATGATATTTACGTTCGTGAAGTAATTGATTTAGGCGAAAAAGTATTAGAAAAAGCGTTAAAAAAAGCCAATTGGAATCCGGAAGATTTAGACTATATCATTACGGTGAGTTGTACTGGAATTATGATACCGTCATTGGATGCTTATTTGATTAATAAATTAAAATTACGTCAAGATATAGTTCGGCTTCCAGTAACTGAAATGGGCTGTGCCGCTGGTATTTCGGGAATTATTTACGCTAAAAACTTTTTGCAGGCTAATCCTGGAAAACGGGCCGCAGTAATTGCAGTTGAAAGCCCTACGGCCACATTTCAATTAGATGATTTTTCAATGGCAAATATTGTAAGCGCCGCTATTTTTGGTGATGGAGCAGCTTGTGTATTACTTTCTTCTCATGAGGATGATGAAGGCCCGGAAATTCTAGACGAAGAAATGTATCATTTCTATGATAATATTCACATGATGGGTTTTAAGTTGACTAATTCAGGCTTACAAATGGTTTTGGATATTGAAGTTCCTGAAACTATTGCATCACATTTTCCGGATATTATTCATCCATTTTTAGAAAAAAATAATTTAAAAATGGTCGATATTGATCATTTGATTTTTCATCCAGGTGGAAAAAAAATTGTTCAAACAGTGGAAGGTTTATTTTCTGATTTGGGAAAAAATATTGATGATACAAAAGAAGTATTGCGACTATACGGTAATATGTCAAGTGCGACTGTTTTATATGTTTTGGAACGAATTATGGATAGCAAACCTAAAAAAGGAGAGAAAGGATTAATGTTGAGTTTTGGTCCGGGATTTTCAGCACAACGTATTTTATTACAGTTTTAGCCCTCTAACCCTAAAATGGGAAATAGCAAACTATGAGAAAAGAAGAAATCATATCAAGATTACCGTATTCTAAACCTTTT
>JBJOQF010000251.1:0-4726 GCA_046050185.1 Bacteroidota bacterium | reverse complement strand
CTTATGGGGTTGATAGGAGTAGTGTTCACCTCTTCCCATCTCGAACAGAGAAGTTAAGCCTACTGCCGTTGATGATACTGCAATCACATGCGGGAAAGTAAATAAACCCCAAATACTATTAATCAAACCCTTGTACTCAAAAGTATAAGGGTTTTTTGCGTTTAGAAAAAAATTATATAATATATCTTATTTTAAAATACTCATTACTAAATAAGGAAAATATAATTTGATTTTATATACAATAATCTATACATAAATATAATCTTACAAGCTGATTACAAGGCTTTATTTCGTTTAATGTTAATTTTCTTAAAATTATCAGTTTTATGTAATAGGTCATTTTGATTTGTCCCACAAATACTCTACATAATTTAAAAGAGTTCTAACTCTGTTATACCCAATTGATGGGCCTCTATTGAAAAATCATCTCTTAATATTTGGAATTCATTGAACATCGTATCTAATTTTCCAAGAATATAACTCTGAAATGTCCCATCCATATTAAAATTCACCCAGAAATCCTCTGAATTGTTTTCATTGATACTTTGAGTCGATTTATAATTTTCAAGGGCAAGCTCAGCTAAAAGATTACTTCCTTCAGCTTGTGTTTCTATTTTTAACGTTTCGATGAGTTGATTTAAAAGGCTTGGATTCTTCTGTAAAATCTCATTTGCAAGGCTTTTTTTACGAATGAAATAGTTATTCTTAATCGTATCTCTACGTTGGTCTAATTGCTGCCTATCTTCTTTATTTTGTTGCTGCCTCTCAAGTTTTGTTTTCTTATCCTTCTGAGATTTATCCTGGATATCAGTAATATCAATTGTAGATACCATCTTTTGAAGATAGGACGCTACATCTTTTATCTTGCCCTTTTTATACTGGTGAAGTGTATAATCAATCCCTTGTTTTATCTGTAAATATGGATATTTATCAAACCAGCTTTGAACTGTTGTTAAGTTGATATTAAAGTCTTGTACTGTTTTATATACGTCATTAATAAGTATATCTGTATGATTAGGCAAATTAATATTAATAACAGCGGAGTCTTCTTCTCTATTTAACTCCTTTTGATTTTTAATTACAGTAAATCGTAATGCAACAACCTTCTTTCCTTGTTTTATTTCTTCAAAATCAAAATATAGTTCTGAATTTTCTTGTAATTCGTTTCTGGCTTGTACGATAACCTTAATTTTAAAGTCAAAATAGTTCTTGTATTTGTTTTCAATTGAAAACATTTCCTTTATCTCGCTTATTGTATATTGAAATATCTTCAGTTTTTCCTTCTCTTTACAAATGTCATAAAAACGCATTGCATAAGAACTATCAAGTCCCAATATATTACGTATATCAATTACCGTGAAATTTTCTTTTAATTGTAACAGAAATGGCTTTAAAAGACTCGGAAATTCTACCAAGAAGGCTCCTTCTTTCTCTAAGTATAGGTATCCACTAATTAAGCTGGAATTGAGTTCTACGTTGTCATCTTTATAGTACACTCGCTTGCCAATCATCTTTTCTACTTCCTTTTTTAGGTGATTATAAAGACTATCTCCTTTTGTTCCGATAAATTTTTGGAAATCTTTGACCACAACAATCATCGGTTCAAAGCTATTTTTTGAAGTATCAAGCTTAGCTAATAAGAATAGAAAAAGCTTAGTTTGAATAGGTGTTAATTCAAACTTTGCTTCAATAAGTGGGTTTCCTTTGATTACTCTGAAGGGATCTTTTGATATGGCAATAAGTGCTTGTTCTCTTTTTGATGCGTCTTGAGTATCCATTTTTTTGTATAAAATAAGTTGTAAATCAGCCCTTATTTTATACAAAATTATACAAAATTTAGGTCTATTCAAACAAAAACGACCTGTAAATAATTAGAGTCGTTTTTGACACCATAAAAGTCGTTTTTTGACACCATAAAAGTCGTTTTTGACACCATAAAAGTCGTTTTTGACACCATAAAAGTCGTTTTTACCCTATGTAACACATTGATTTTCAATTGGTTAGACCCCCCGAAAAGTAACAAAAGTATTTAAAAGATTTAAAAGAAAAACAAAACAGGAAAAAATTACTAAAAATAATAGGATTTAGCTTTTTTCAGCAACTTTCTTGGGAAAAAGGAGTATTCCCATCAAAAACATTTTTTATTTGACTTTAAAAAAAAAAGAAAATCAAAAATGGGGGCGACACCATAAAAGTCGTTTTTACAAAAACACCTGATTTAGGGAAGTTTTCATTTTATAACCAAAATGAAAACTTTAAAATATTCTAAAAAAAAATATGTTATAATATTTTTGAAAATTAGGCGAAAACTACTTTTATGGTGTTTCTTTCCGTTTTGTTTAAAATTACAAAACGGAAAGAAAATCGTTAAATGCTATTTTCAATTTAGCAATATCCGAAGAAGTGTGATTGGAAGAATGATAGATTGCTTGGAGATGGCTTGTAAGTTCTAAATATTTTTGGTCAACGGAATTAACTTTTGAATTTTCCAAGGATGTCAATTCTGGTATCAGCAAATTGCGATAAACAGAATTTAATTCATCAAGTGATTTTATTGGCTCGGTATCTTCAGGAGCTTGGCTAATTTTTTGAATCTTCTTTTTCTCGACTTTGACTACACCCTTGAGAATATCTTGACGAAAGTTGAAATCTAATTTATCCAAGCCTCGGGCAAATTCGGCATCTCGACGAATTGTTTTCTCGCCAACATTGAAATGGGTCCCTAATTCCTGAGCTGTTGTCTTTTTTTCGAAATATCCCAAATGGTCATTATGACCATTTGGGATATTTGTCACAGAAGTTTGATTTTGGAAGTTGTCTGAAGTATCTCGCTTTTCAATATTGTATCTCAACCCCCGTAAATATGACGATTGCTGTGGCGTGATATTCCGACGGCTCAATTGGAAGTCTATCATGAAATCTCTGACATCTTTTAGAGAATCGAAGTAGTCTATCTGAATGTTGAAAGGTATTTGTAGCTCTGTACATAGTTTAAATCGATTGTGGCCGTCAATTAATACATAGATGGGCTCTTCTGTCACCCCGATACGAGAAAGTGTCTTATTCGTCGTTTGCCAAAGTTTCAGAGGGTCTTTACAACCATGTTTTTTAAGGTTTTCCTTTAAAGCTGAATATTCAGATTCTAATAATGGAGGAATGAGAGTTTGTAATTCATCTAAAATGAGAATATTTTGTTTAATAGTTTCCATAGAACTAAAACTTCCAATAGTATTAGTTTTCATGCCTTCATAGACAGCTCGACTATTGGCGGCCATTTTCTCTGCTAATGTTTTCTTTGCCATAATGGTTTAGTTTCGGTTGTCTAATGATTGTAAATATTCTGTTCCTAAATTTTTATAGGAGCTTGCTGCTTCTGAATTTTTACTGAAAACATTAATAGTGAGTTGTTCAACCATTGCTTTTTGAAAATCTATCAAATGTTTAATTTCAGAATTGAAAACCTTCAAATTCGAAAACTGCTGACGGATTAATTCCTTATATTCACGATGAATAGTGTTATTTTTGACCATAGTGAAAACAATCCCATCCAGTTCTAAAGCAGGGTTCAATAACGCCCTAACTTCGGCTATTCTTTCCAATAGTACCACTAAACCTTTATAGGCAAGCTGTTCAGGTAGAGTTGTGATGAGACAACTATTGGAAGCCTGCATCGCAGTTATTGTAAGAATATTCAAAGATGGAGGGCAGTCGATAAGAATAAAATCGTAGTTTTTAGATATCTTATTGATGGCAACTTTCAGACGTAACTCTCCACCAATTTTATTACTCAGTTCCTTCTCTGCAGAGCTTAATTCTATGTCACTTGGAGCAATATCTAAGTTTGTCTGAATATTTTGTATTGCTAACGGAACCTCAAGATTGAGCAAGGAATGAAAAACCTGAGTCTCGCCCACCCTTATGTTTAACACTTCACTTAAACTACCTTGAGGGTCAATATCAATCAAAAGAACTTTAAAACCTTGATTAGCCAATGCCTCTCCCAAATAAGCAGTTGTCGTGGTTTTACCTACACCACCTTTATGATTGATAATTGAAATCACTCGAGCTTTTTCAAATGCTTCCTGGCTAAACCCATATTTAGTCACAACAGGATATAAATCAAGTAAGTGTTTTTCGTTCAAATTCCTTAAACCACTTAAAACACCTGAAAGAGTGTTTTTGGGCAATTGAGCTTCCCTTTCCAAAGTAGCAATTGAAATTGCAGAACGACGTTTGAGAAATTTTAATAAAGTATCTTGAGTGAGCATATCCATGTTTATAATTTTAAACAAAATTAGACCTACTGTTGATGATTTCAAACATCAACATATTTCTTAAACAGTTTCATTCCCATCAAACTATATTCTTATCTAAATCCAAATTGTCCAAGCCATTATCCGTAATAGAACTATCTCATTGGCTTGGATTTTCTTATTTATTAACATTCAAGTTTATTTGTACAAATGCGTACTCTCCATTGATACAAAATTTCGTCAATTTTACCATTTTAGCCATTACAAATCAGGAAAGAGCAAAAAAGATACAATTGTAAATGTATGGATATAAGTAACTTACATTTTTTTTTGATATTTTTTATTTCCTGAGTTTGGTAGTTTAAAATTAACCTTGCAACTTTGCACTCCGAAACGACGGTATGAGAGTAAAAGTTGGTTTAATTAACCGCATAGATTTTGACTGATAGAGGTTAAAATTGTAAGAGTTCTTT
>JBJOQF010000250.1:0-11887 GCA_046050185.1 Bacteroidota bacterium | reverse complement strand
TACCAAAAACCGATGGTTTATGCCGCAATCAAAATTGGAAATGTTGTAATTAATCTTTCCTTGAGTGTTTTCTTTTTACTCTTTTTACCCAAAATTGCAGAATCCCATCCAAATGGATTTTTAGGTTCTTTATACATAGAAAACTTCCAGATTGGATATATATTTTTAGCCAATATCATTTCCAGTTTATTGACATTTGTAGTGTTGTCACCCGATTATGTTTTGTTAAAATGGAAATTTGATGCAGCTCTTTGGAAACGAATGATACGTTATGGATTACCCATAATGGTCGCAGGAATCGCATTTGCTATTAACGAACAGTTCGACAAAATTCTATTAGGAAAATTATTACCGGCAAATATCGCTGAAGCCGAAGTAGGAGTGTATTCCGCTTGTTATAAACTGGGGTTATTCATGGTTTTGTATCGAACCGCCTATACTTTAGGAATAGAGCCTTTCTTTTTTAGCCATGCTTCTAATGCTAATGCACCACAAACGTATGCCACAGTAACTAAATATTTTGTCATCTTTGGATCTTTTATTTTATTGGCAGTAATCGTTTTTTCCGATATTCTAAAACAGCTTATGATTCGGGATACCTCATATTGGGAAGCCATGAAAGTAGTTCCGTTGATTATTCTGGCTAATTTTTTCCTCGGAATTTACACGAATCTTTCCGTTTGGTACAAACTTATCGACAAAACCTATATAGGAGCCTATATTTCCATAGTTGGCGCCATAATAACATTGGTGTTAAACTATATGCTCATCCCATCAATGAGTTATTATGGATCAGCAATCGCTACCATTGCAGCCTATGGGAGCATGATGTCTATTTCCTATTATTTAGGGAATAAATACTATCCAATACCGTATGATATAATGAAAATAGGAGGATATCTTGGTCTTTCAATAGGATTTTCGGCCATTTCATTCTATGGTTTCCGAGAAAATTATTTTGTTGGAATTCCACTATTACTCGTATTTATGTATTTCATATATTACAACGAAAAAGAAATGTTAACCCGAATTTTGAACCGAAAAAACAACTAGCATTTAATTAGGAGCTAATCGCGCTGTTCGTTACAAGCTTTACATTAAAATTGGTTTTTTCTAAGTCCAAAAAGGAGCTTCCTTTGGTCGCTCTTTTAGTCCAAGAAAAAATACAATTTTAAAGTAAAGGCTTTTCACTTTCATCACGGCTATAACCCAAAATAATCCAATATCTTATGTACAGACAAGTCGCGACTTGTCCCTTCTAAATAAATAAAAATGACAATAAAAATTATCAACAAATCACAACATGATTTGCCTAATTATGAAACCATAGCTTCGGCAGGAATGGATTTAAGAGCAAATTTAACAGAATCAATAACCCTAAAACCATTGGAAAGAACCATTGTAAAAACAGGTCTTTTCATAGAATTACCTATAGGGTACGAAGCACAGGTTCGCCCAAGAAGTGGTTTGGCTGCCAAAAAAGGAATCACGGTTCTCAATTCTCCCGGAACAGTTGATGCTGATTATAGAGGTGAAATAGGAGTGATTTTAGTAAATTTATCCAATGAAGCTTTTGTGGTCGAAAATGGAGAACGCATTGCACAACTCATCATCGCTAAACACGAACGTGCGGAGTGGATAGAAGTTCAGGAATTAACAGAAACCGCAAGAGGAGAAGGCGGTTTTGGAAGTACAGGAGTAAAGTAGATAGCTGCTTACAGTATTCCGTTTAAAAACAAAGTAAATTTGAAAATGAAATAATTTGAAGATTTGAAAATACAGTAATTTTTAAATCCTTTAATCTTTTAATAAAAATAACCAAACATGAAAATAATAATCCCAATGGCCGGACGTGGTTCTCGTCTTCGCCCACATACATTAACCATTCCTAAACCATTAATTCCTATTGCAGGGAAACCTATTGTACACCGTTTAGTAGAAGATATCGCAAGTGTTTTAAATCAAGATATTGAAGAAATAGCCTTCATTATTCACGAAAGTTTTGGCAAAAAAGTAGAAGAAGATTTAATCGAGATTGCGCAAAATTTAGGTTCAAAAGGTACAATTTACTATCAAAACGAAGCACTTGGAACAGGTCATGCCATTATGTGTGCCAAAGATTCTTTGAGTGGACCGGCTGTTATTGCTTATGCCGATACATTAATTCGTGCTGATTTCGATTTAGATCAAAATGCGGACAGTGTTATTTGGGTAAAACAAGTAGATCAACCAGAAGCTTTTGGTGTTATCAACTTAAATGAAGCGAATGAAATAATTGAACTGGTTGAGAAACCTAAGGAATTTGTCTCTGACCTTGCTGTTATTGGAATTTACTATTTTAAAGATGTTGCCGTTTTAAAAAATGAGCTTCAATTAGTATTAGATAATAATATTATTCACGGTGGAGAATATCAAATTAACGATGGAATAAAGCAAATGATGGCAAAAGGCATGGTATTTGTTCCCGGTAAAGTAGACGAGTGGATGGATTGCGGAAACAAAGACGTAACCGTGGAAACGAATTCCAGAATGTTAGGTTTCTTGCACAACGATGGAATACATTTAGTGGACTTTGATGTTAAGTTAGAAAATTCAACCATCATTCCGCCATGTTATATTGGAGAAGACGTGGTTTTGATCAATGCTACTGTTGGGCCTAATGTGTCATTAGGAAATGGTTGTCATATATCAAATAGTACCATAAAAAATAGTTTGGTACAAACACATTCTCATATAAAAAATGCGAATTTGGATAATGCCATGATAGGGAATCACGCTAGTTTTGACGGTAATTTTACAAGCATCAGTATTGGGGATTATTCAGTGCTGGAATAAATAAGTGATTCAATTCCTACACTGTTTTCAAAACGTTTCGGTATTTAAAATACAATGAAAAAAAGAGCTTTCATAATTCTATTTTTGGTTTTGCAATGCAATTCAACTTTGTTATTGGCACAAACTGAACCGGAAGAAATTAAGCAGGAAAAAGACCAGTTTCAGGATTTTTTTTATGAATCATTGCTTCAAAAGGGAATCGAAAATTATGACAAAGCGATTAAAGCTTTGGAACAATGTGTAAAAATCCAACCCAATAATGCCACAGTATTTTTCGAATTAGGAAAAAATTATTTAGCATTAAAGGATTATGAAAATGCATACAATTCATTTGAGCATGCCACACAAATTGATCCAAAAAACAAATGGTTTTGGGTAGGAATGTATGATGTGAGTTTTGAAACCAACAATTATAATCAGGCAATAACAGCCATTAATAAATTAATACCATTTGACGAAAAGTATAAAGAGGATTTAACATCGCTTTATATGGGAACCAGGCAATTTGACAAAGCGCTTGAGCTCATCAATGAATTGAATGCTACTTTTGGAAAATCCGAAAGAAGGGAATTATATAAAAAACAAATTTTATCAGAGGGAAAATATCAAAATGCTGAAGAGTCTAATTTAATAGCAATAATTGATAAAAACCCAAAAGAAGAATCCAATTATATTGTGCTGATTAATTTGTATTCCAAAAATAATGAAGCAGAGAAAGCATTTGAAATAACAAAAAAGTTAGCGGTGGCAATTCCAAATTCTGAATGGGCGCAAGTGAGTTTATTCAAAGTTTATTTGGATAATAATGACGCTGCAAAAGCTATAAATGCAATGAATATTTCTTTGGCCAGTACCAAAATAGATTCAAAGATAAAACACAGAATGCTGAATGAGTTTTTGATTTTTGCAGACAAAAATCCGCAATATTCACCTGATTTAGAAAAAGCCATTGCCTATTTTGATGCTGATACAACAGTTGATGTAGCCAAAGAAATTGGAAAATATTATCATAGTAAAAAGCAATTGGACAAAGCCATTATGTTTTATGAACGTGCATTAAAGAATGGTTCGGCTGAAGAGATTGAAACGAATTTGCTTTTGCTTCAAGCCTATACCGAAGTAAAACAGTTTGATTTGGTTGCCAAAAAAGCCATGACAATGATTGAAACATTTCCTACGCAACCTCAGTTTTATTATTATTCAGGTTTGGCAAACAATCAGTTGCAGCAGTATAAAAAAGCGGCAGCAATCCTCGAAATGGGATTGGATTATTTGGTAGACGACAAAACATTAGAAACTAATTTCAATATCCAGCTTGGAGAAGCATCAAATGGTTTGGGGGATTTCAAGAAAAAAGAAATGTATTTCTCCAAAGCCAATGAATTATTAAAACAAAAAAAATAATGAAAAAATTTTCAATACTACGAGTACTTTCGGTCTTTATAGTTTGCTCTACCAGTTTGCTCACACTCGTGTCATGTAAATCAAAAGCTATTGTGGCTGAGGCAAGTGTAAAATCAAATTATTTGACCGCTGATAAAATAATAGAAAATCATTACAACAATAAAAACAATTTTTCTACATTATATATTAAGTCTAATGCCAGATATGCTGACGACAAACAAACTCAAAATGTTACCGCCGAAATAAAAATAAAGAAAGACCAACAAATTTTGATTAGTATTCGGTTTTTAGGAATTACAATGGCAAAAGCTTTGATTACACCAACTGCGGTAAACTATTATGAAAAAATAAACGGCAGTTATTTTGAAGGCGATTTCAGGGGATTGAGTCAATGGCTGGGAACCGATTTAGATTTTAATAAAATCCAAAATATGTTACTTGGTGACGCAATAGATGATTTGAATAAAGGGAAATATACAGAGTCATTAGCAGAGCAAACCTATAGATTAGATGATGTTTCGAATAATAATACGAAAAAATCGTTCTTTTTTGACATGGATAAATTTTTAGTTAAAAGACAGGAAATAAAACAAACTGTTGAAGATAGAATGATTCAGGTGGCTTATTCAGATAACAAGGTGTATAATGAAGCGACGTTGCCTTCAAATGTTTTAATAAATACGTTTCAAAAGAAAGGTAAAACGGAAATTAATTTAGATTACAACAGTGTAACGTTCAATGAAGAACTTTCTTTTCCTTATAGTGTTCCAAATGGGTACAAAAGAATTATAATTAAGTAAATTTGCAAAAAATATTTTTTTAATATGCCAAAATTTCTCCTAAGCCTGATTTTTATAAGTATGACTTCATTACTATGGAGCCAGGAAACACAACAAGAAAAATTAGAAGAACGAAAAGCCCAGATTCAAAAAGAAATTCGCGAAAATGAAAAGCTATTACAAACCGTAAAGAAAAAAGAAAAAACGGCTGTAAATGTAATTGTTATTCAAAGCAATAAGATTAAACTTAAAGAAAAACTGATTAACACTACTGAAAAGCAAAAAAAGCTTTTGGGGAATGATATGTATATTAATCAGATAAAAATCAATAAACTCAAAAAAGAACTTAAAATTCTAAAGGAAGATTATGCTGAGATGATTGTGAAATCCTACAAAAGCCGTTCTGAGGAAAGTAGAGCGATGTTTTTATTGTCTTCTGAGAATTTTTTGCAGGCTTATAAAAGAGCGCAGTACATGAAGCAGTACACAAATTACAGAAAAATGCAAGGCGAAGAAATAAAGACGAAAACGGGAGAGCTTATCGTCTATAATGGAAAGCTTAATATACAAAAAACTGCCAAACAAAAACTTATAGCTGAAAATGAAAAAGAGCGTTTGTCATTAGAAAAAGAGAGACAAGAGCAAGAAAAATTAGTCAAATCCATCAAGAAAGATAAAAGCAAGATTCTTGCTGAAATCAAGAAAAAACAACAGGAATCCAAATCGATTGACAGACAAATTGACCGATTAATTCGTCAAGCCATTGCCGAAGCCAATAGAAAAGCTGCAATGGAAAGAGCAATGGAAAGAGCAAAAGCTGAATCGCAGGCCGCATCAAAAACAGAAACTAAAACAGAAATAAAAACGCGAGCTAAAGAAATTGTTTCTTCATCTTCAGTATCTTCCTCAAAAATAGAACTGACCGCTGAGACAAAATTAATTGCTGATAATTTTAAAGCAAACAGAGGAAAACTGCCATGGCCGGTAGAAAAAGGATTTGTGTCATTGGGATATGGAGACCAGGCGCATCCTGTATACAAAACATTGGTAATTCACAATAGTGGAATTGAAATTACAACGGATGCCGGGTCTAGTGCAAGAGCCGTTTTTGGTGGTGAAGTAACAAGTGTTATTGTTTTATCTCCAATAAATAAAGCCGTTATGATACAACACGGGGATTTCTTTACGGTTTATCAAAATTTAAGTTCGGTGTATGTAAACAAAGGGGATAAAGTGAGCACAAAACAAAGCATTGGAAAAGTAAGAACTAATAGTGAAGGGAAAACGATAATTAAATTTTTAATTCTTCAAAACACGACCTATAGCAATCCTCAAAGTTGGTTGTATAATATGTAATAATAGATTGGAATTGAGGTAGATTTAGTTCTTATATTGAGCTAAAAAAGCGAATCAAAAAGTAATAATTTGATTCGCTTTTTTTGTGTCAAAAAAACAGGAATTATTGTTGCTGTTGTTTTTGCTGTTGCTGAAGTTGCTCAATATAATCCAATTGTTCTTGAATTTCTATAGAAACTTCTTCGAGTTGGACATCATTTATATCTTCAAATTGTCTTCCATCTTCGTAGCCTATCGAAACACAAACAGAAAGTGTTTGTCTGGAAAGCCCTTTGAAAGTTCCTTTTACCGGAGTACAATCATAGAAATTACGACCTACTGAAAGTTTTACGTGATTGTCCATTGTCCAGATATTATTGGTTGGGTCTAAACCAAGCCAGCCTTGTTTTGGAGTGTAAATTTCTACCCAAGCGTGTGTAGCGCCTTCGCCTCTAAGCCCGCTTTCGTTCGGGCAAATATATCCACTCACATAGCGCGACGGAATTCCTGCCGTACGTAAAAGTTGTAATAGCAGATGTGCAAAGTCTTGGCAAACACCTTTTCTGATTTCTAAAATTTCATCGACCGTGGTTTCGATATTAGTGATTCCTTTGGTGTATTTAAAATTTGTAAAAATATATTGATTGCATTGTTGGGCAATTTCTATAATGGGTTTATCAATACAGTTTATTTCGTCCAAAATTGCATTAATTTCATCTTGCTTTTTGATGGTTTCAGGATAACAAAGTCGAAGTAAAAGGATGCTTTTTTCTTTTTCGTTTTTCAAATCCTTTACTGTAGTATGATCTATTTCAGGAATTTTAAGCGAATGATTGACACGGACCAACATTCTTGATTCGATTGTCATTTCAGTATGTGATTCCAAAGTATTGAAATTACCCATTCGATTCCCAAAGTAATCTTGTGAAATTACTACTTCAGGATTATTCGTTATTAAAAGCTGGTATTGAAGAACATCTTGGTTGTCAAAATGATGTGGGAATAAACGAATCTCATTTATACTTTCTTTTATGGGCCAGTTGTATTGGTATTTTGTGATGTGAACTATTTTGAAAATCGCCATTTTATTAGGTATAAGAGAAAAATAATTTAGAAAAATCTGTCGAAAACTGTATCAATTGTGTTCGGGTATTATTGAGTACATCTTCTAGTTCTTGATTAGTAAGGTGATGATAATCCGTAAATTCTACTGAACTTTTAAGTCTCCCAAATTGATTGTGCAATGTTCTTGCTTCACTCAGATTATTGTCTTTAAACAAATTGTTCAAATAAGTATCTATTAATTCTAAAGTATAAATCACGGAATGTGCAAAATCTCTATTGAAGATAACTTGTTGAACCACTTTACGATTGTGCGGAATATTACTATAGCTTTTTAAATACAATTCGTAACCTGAAAGAGAAAGTAATAATCTTCTCCAATACAATAAATCTTCTTTTCCATCAAGATCATACTGAATAGGAGCGTAGTAAGCTTGGGTCATGGAAATAGTTTGCAAACATCTTTCGATATGTTTACCAATACTCGAAAAACACCAACCCAATCCTCTGGGCATGGTAACCTGAAGAATACCGTTATACAGCAAGAAATCTTTATTGAGTTTAGAAATTATATTACTTGCATCAGAAGTTTCTAATTTTTTTGGTAAGTCAGGTGAATTCATGAAGTGATACAAAGAATTGATGTGTTCCCAAAGTTCTTTTGTAATTTTATCTTGGGAACCTCTCGCATTTTCTCGTGCTTTGATGACGAGATTCTTCACTGAATTATGATTTGTATTGTCGCAAATGATATACTTTAGGACAAAATTGGTATCGTATTGTACTTGATTTATTTGTTCCATTGGTAAATCAGTGTAGTATTCCAATAAAGGTTTGTAACCTTGAGAATCATTCGTTTCTTTGTCAAATGATAAGATATAAAAGGTATTTAAGGTAAGCAACATTCCGTCTGTTCTTTCCATATATCGGTTGAGCCAAAACATTCCGTCTGCGACTCGGCTAAGCATATTTACTTTCATTTTGTTTGTTTTAAAAAAGGGGTATAATTATTAGCCTTTTAATTTATTTCACTATCCAAGTGTCTTTACTTCCTCCGCCTTGTGAAGAATTAACGACTAATGAGCCTTCGGTAAGCGCTACTCGCGTTAAACCGCCAGGAACTATTTTTACACCATTTGGACCACACAAAGCATAAGGTCTTAAATCAACATGACGCAGTTTTAGTTCTCCGTCAATAAGGCAAGGAACTGTGCTGAGTTGAATGATAGGTTGTGCAATGAAATTACGTGGATTACCAACAATAGCAATTTTTGCATTATCTAATTCTTCTTGGGTAGCTTTATTTCCCATAATCATTCCGTAGCCGCCACTCTGATTGGTTTCCTTGATGACCATGTTTTCCATATTAGCAAAAACCATTTCTCTTTCGTCCAGATTTTCCATTCTGTAGGTTGGCACATTTTTGAGGATTGGCTCTTCGTTCATGTAATATTTTATCATGTCCGGTACATACGCGTAAACCGCTTTATCATCGGCAACACCGTTTCCTACTGCATTTACCAAAGCTACATTTCCTTGTTTGTAAGCGCTAATAAGTCCAGGAACTCCCAGCGTACTATCTGGTTTAAAAACTAAAGGATCTAGATATTCATCATCCAAACGTCTGTAGATAACATCTACCTGATGGAGTCCTGAAGTAGTTTTCATATAAACTTTATTATTGTTTACTACTAAATCTCTTCCTTCCACCAAAGGAATTCCCATTTGTCTGGCTAAAAAAGTATGTTCATAATACGCTGAGTTGTAAACTCCGGGTGTTAACAAGACCACATTAGGGTTAGCGATATTTCTTGGAGACAGCGAAACCAGAATATTATGAAAAATCATCGGATAATTATTTACCATACTCACATGATTAGAGGTGAGCATTTCAGGAAAAATACGTTTTGTTATTTCTCTGTTTTCGAGCATATAACTTACACCGCTTGGGCACCTCAAATTGTCTTCCAGTACATAAAACTCTCCTTTTGCTCCCCGAATTAAATCTATTCCTGCAATGTGAACATGAATGTTGTGTGGCAATTTAATACCATGAACTTCTTGAATATAGTGTGGACAAGAGGCGATTAATGAAGCTGGAATTATACCTTCCTTTATAATAAGTTGTTCGTTATAGATGTCTTCCAAGAATAGATTGAGTGCCTTTAGCCTTTGTTTTATTCCGTTCTCTACTTCGTTCCAGTCTTTTTGAGTAATGATTCTTGGAATGATATCAAAAGGAAAAATCCTTTCAATGCCCTGATTATCGTCACTATAAACAGTGAAAGTTATTCCTTGATTCATAAAAAAATCAGAAGCTTGCCTATGCTTATCGTTTAGTTTTTCATGATTTAAGCTTTGTAACGTTTGTAATACTTGACGGTAAGATTCCCGAACTCCTTCATTAGAAAACATTTCATCCCAACCATTTGGGTTTAAATTAGGCATCAATTTCATCATAACACTTATTATTGAAAAATTAAATTTTTTGACATTTTATTATAAAAAATGCATCTTTGAAGCTAAAATACCAATTTAATTTTTATATAAATAAGGATTACGTGACTATTTAATAATTTTTATAGCATTCTTTTTTTGACAATTGTTTTTTGACAATTATTCTATTTTGTAATGTCGTTTTTTTTGATTTCGCAGTCTGAAAAATATTTTTTTGGTTCGGCACCCCCATTGAAATATAGTACATGATAGTTTATTAAAAAAATAGTTTACAATAAATAGGGGGTATGAAAAATTGAATCGAAAAAATAGTAATTTCAGTTTGCAAAAAAACGGTGTCAATTTTATGCTGTAAATTATACGGCTGTTTTTATTTTAATAAATAACGGTTTTAATTATTTATTAAAAGAAGATTTTATAGCTTTCATTACACTTGGAGTTGACCATTGGCCAGCCACAATAATACGTCTGATGGTGTATAGCGGATCAATAGAATCTCTTTTGGTGGACAAGATAAATGCCATTTGATACCCACTCTTTTTTATTTCGGGTATCGCTTCCTTGTTCCACAAACCAAAAGGATAAGCAAAATAAGTCACTGGTTTCCCAATGATGTCTTCGAGTTTCTTTTTTGGTTTTACTAATTGAGTCTCCCAATCATCACCAGCATATTTTGTCACCATGTGGTGATCCCAAGTATGTGCCGCAATTGTGTTTCCGCTGTCAGCTAAACTTTTAATTTGTTCTTTTGTCAAATAGTTAGGGCGGTTGATAGAAACGGTCATTACAAAAAACACTCCTTTGAAACCATATTTTTTCATCTCGGTAGCGCCTATACTGTATTGTTCTCCACGCGTGTCGTCAAATGTAATCATTACTGGATTTGTAGGTAACGGAGCATCGTGAACTAAATATTCATATAGTTGATTGGGTAAAATAGTATGATATCCTTCATCTGACAAGGCTTTCATCTGCTGGGCAAAATTAGCAGGAGTTACGGTATAGGTTTTTGTCATTTCACCGTCATGGGGACTAAGCTCTTTAATATTATGATAACATAATATAGGGACTTCTTTTTTGGAAAGAATGGTTGCTAAGTCAGCTATTTCTTTTTTTGGAGCAACTTTTTGCACGTGTGTATTTACTGGAGTCTTCTCTTTTTCTGTTTTAGTGGGTTTAGAGTTACAACTAACCAATAAAAAAAGACCAATAAAAACGAAAGCCGAAATATTTTTCATAATTCAAAAGTGTATTATTGGTATTGAATGTAGATAGGTTTAGGAGTAAATTTCATCAGCTCTTCCGGAGTGTACATCACCCAATTTTTTTTAATGTCATTTTTATAAAATAATTTAAAACCGGTAAACTGTACAGGTTCTCTGTAAATATAGCTCATGTATGTAGATTTTTTCAAGATTCTATCACCAAAACCATCCATATCCATAACAATTTGAACTTCGGGTACGGTTTTAATTTCTTTATAATTTTTAACCATTCCTTGTGTAAAACGGTGTACAATCAATACTTTTGGAGTTAGCTTGTTCTTGCGTACCAAGTCTGCCAGAATATCAATCGCATCGTTGATATCATCAGCATTGAAAGTTCCTATTTTAGAACCGGGGATTTCCCCATTTTTCAAAGAAAATTCAGGGTCAATTCCTAAATGAACATTAGGTAGCGAAAGGTATTTTACTAATGTCGACACTTCATCTTTTACATTACTATGACCTACTTGAATATCTAAAAATACTAAAGCATTAATAGGTTTTGCCCAACTCAAAATCGTATCTATTTGTTTAAAAGGCATACGCATTCTATGCAGATTGTCTTTGCCGGCGGCACCTTGGGCAGTGATAGCAATATAATGCAAAGCAGGAATTGTTTTCACGGAAGGATCTACTGCCTGCCATTTGGCTATTTCACCTTGTAATTTTTTAATCATTTCATTTCTGGGAAGTTCACCTAAAATCCCCATTCTTTTGGAATATAAATTTCCATAATAGGCAATAATTCTA
>JBJOQF010000249.1:0-5373 GCA_046050185.1 Bacteroidota bacterium | reverse complement strand
TTTGAGACAAACCCACAGGCTTATTAATTAAAGTATTGTATGTAAATCCAAAATAAAACTGATCTTCTCTATATAGCGAATCAATTTTAACTTTTGGATTATTTTCAGCAATCACATTTTCTTGAGAAAAAACATGAAAAACAGATAAAAAAAGAAAACAACTCAGAAATAATCTCATATTGCCTTTGCTTTAAAATTGCTGATAGTATTAGTTTTACTCTCATTTCAGCATTACAAATATACCATTTTGATAGTTTTATAATATGTAATACCAATAAATCTTCCTTTTTCATAAAATGTTTAACTATCAAAATTAAGTAAAAAAAGTATTAGGGTTTGCACAAACCCTAATACTTTTTTTAATTACACACTTTATGGGATACTACCAAACAAAATGAGCCCGATAAAATATCGAACTCATTATTATCAAAATTAATTATAAATTTGTCTAAACTTTTGCGTGCAGTCTAAAATCATACGCTTTAAAGGGTTTTTTAATTCAATTTATTTTTTATACTGGCAGAGAGGATGGGATTCGAACCCACGATGCAGTTGCCCACATACAAGCTTTCCAGGCTTGCTCCTTCAGCCACTCGGACACCTCTCTATTTTATTCAAGGTTGCAAAGAACACAAAAAAAACTGACTTAGAAAAGTAAAATAGGAATATTATACCATTTCTCCCCGTAAAGATGTTTCAAAGATAGTTTTGAAGTCTTTTAGGGCTATTTTTTGGCTCAATAAGTACATTAATTTTGTGATTGCCGCTTCGGTAGTGATGTCTTTACCTGAAATCACCCCTATTTTTTTCATTCCTGTACTGGTTTCATAATCTCCCATACTAACACTTCCGCCTGAACATTGAGTGACATTGATGATGTACAATCCTTTTTCAATAGCCTTTTTCAAAAGAATTATAAACCAATCCTCAGTAGGCGCATTTCCGGCTCCATAGGTTTCTAAAACAATTCCTCTAAGGCTTGGAATATTAAAAATAGCTGATAAAACCGTTTCACTTATTCCGGGAAACATTTTTATGATGACCACATTATTATCTAAATTCTTATGAACTTTCAATTTTCTAACTCTTGAAATCGGTAAAAACAATTCGGGATTTATATTTAAATGCACGCCAGATTCTACCAAAGGAGGGTAATTTGGAGATGTAAATGCTTTGAAATGTTCTGCATTTATTTTTATTGTTCGATTGCCTCTGTACAATTTATATTCAAAATAAAGGCAAACTTCTCTTATAACGGATTTTCCATTTTCACGTAAAGAAGCAATTTGGATAGCCGTAATCAAATTCTCTTTGGCATCCGTACGTAAATCTCCAATAGGCAATTGTGATCCGGTAAAAATGACTGGTTTTGATAAATTTTCGAGCATAAAACTCAATGCTGAAGCCGAATACGACATGGTATCTGAGCCATGAAGCACTACAAATCCATCAAATTCAATATAATTTTCTTCGATAATCGAAGCAATTTTAGCCCATTCTTGAGGATTCATATTCGAGGAATCGATAGGATTTTCGAAAGAAATAGTCTCTATCTCGCAATCTAATTGTTTCAATTCCGGAATCCGCTGTAATAGCTTACTAAAATTGAAAGCCTTGAGTGCGCCCGTTTCAAAATCTTTCCTCATACCAATGGTTCCACCAGTATAAATCAAAAGAATTTTGGCTTTAGATAGCATTTTGATATTTTAATTTATTCACTACAGGATTGGCATACATGGCCAGAAACCCTTCTAATGCAATAGGGTTATCATGGTCAATACGCATTTCGAGCCTACGTTCAAAAAGTGATTTCTCATTTTTTGTGTATAAATTTGAATAGGTGTTAGTTTTATTAACGATATCATACGCGATATAGTTCGTTGGCCACAATTTGTAATTACTCAATATTGCGTCATCGATAACTTGTGCCAATGCTACTATTTGCTTGTTTGAATTATCATTTTCAGTAATAATTGTATCTATTTCAGTATCTAAAACTTTCCCTAGATGAATGTGGATTCTTTTCTTTTGTCCTAATGCACCACTAAGAATTGTCATGAAGTCTTCATTTTTTTCTTTAATGTAAACTTCATTATTGGCTTCGGCCATTAATTGAGGCATTTTCAAAGCATCCGTTGGATCGTATTCATAAGAAATAGAAACTGGTACAATTTTTATTTTTTTGAAATAATCCATCAAATTCTTTTCATCAGATGCCATTCCCAGCATTTTTAAAACACCCGGATTTGTGGCATCATTCCCATCTTTAGTCCTTCCTTCGCGTTGTGCAATCCAAACGGAACGATTTTCATGAAGCAACAAATGACCAATATATTCTGACAATAACTTTGAACTCTGCAACATTTCTCTTGGCGTTAAGCCACGTTGTACCAGAAAATTACGGTTTAGTTTTGCTAATATCTTCAGGAAAAATTTTTTAACTAGATTATCTCCTATTGCTGATGCAGTCATTACTAATCCATGCTCGAATAAAGCAGCATTTAATAATGTGGTATCTAAAAGAATATCACGATGATTCGAAATAAACAAATAAGAGGTATTAGGCTCTAAATTTTCGAACCCGGAAGTGGTTAAACCTTCTGAACTTTTTTCTAATACTTTCTGAACGGAGTGGTAAATAAAATTACATTGAAAATCACGAATAGAATGCGTTTTTCTGAGTTGTTCTTTCCAAACTTCGTCAGCAACATCTGGGAAAGAAAAATTCATTAATGCTTTCATCATGGGATGATTAATAACATCTTGAAGTGCTTCGTTTATCTCGGAGTCATAAAACGGTCGAATAGCGTCAAATTTCTGCATTGTTAGTTTTCTAGGTTTGTGTGGGCAAATGAACAAAAAAAAAGTTAAAATAAAGTAAATTTGTTTTAAATCCCAAAAATTCCTTTAGAATTATACGTTGTTATTGCCGCAATCTCATTTGGTGATAAACCATAAATTTCAGATAACTTATTGACAACATTTACCAGATAACTGCTTTCGTTCCTTTTTCCTCTATAAGGAATGGGCGCTAAATAAGGGGAATCCGTTTCTAAAACAATATGTTTCAAATCTATTTGATTCAGGAATTGGTCGATTTTTCCATTTTTGAAAGTTACAACGCCTCCAATTCCAAGTTTCATATTATACGAAATTGCCTGTAAAGCCTGCTCGTAAGTTCCTGAGAAACAATGAAAAATCCCATACAAATCATCTGATTTTTCTTCTTCCAAAATTTCAAAAATTTCATCAAAAGCTTCGCGACAATGAATCACAATAGGTAATTTATATTGTTTTGCCAATTGAATTTGTCTTCTAAAAGCGTTTTGTTGCTGTGGCAAATGCGTTTTGTCCCAATACAAATCAATTCCTATTTCGCCTACGGCATAGAATTTTCTTTTAGCCAACTCCGCCTCTACATGTTGTAACTCTTCCAGATAATTATCTTTTACATAAGTAGGATGCAAACCCATCATCAAGAATACATTATCAGGATATTTATGCTCTAAATCATACATAGATTCCGTACAAGTAGAATCGATTGCAGGAATAAAAAACCGGGAAACGCCAGCATCAATGGCTCTTTGAATCATTTCGCTACGGTCATGATCGAATTCCTCCGAATATAAATGTGTATGCGTATCCGTAATTATTGTTTTTGTTTCCAAGTGTAAAGTTTAAGAGTGCAAAGTTGCGAAGTTTTTTAAAATTTAACCCCAAAAGTCCCAAAAGAAAAAAAGATACTCCAGAAAATTCTGTTGTATCTTTTTGTTGCGCTTATAAAAGGGCTTCTGTTGTGATTTTTGTATTAAAAAATTAATCCAATTCCTCCAACAATTTTTGAACTTGATCATAATCCTCGTAATCTGAAGGAATCGTCAATAAGATTTCCTTACATGATTTATAGTCTTTCTGTTTTAGTTTAGACAAGGCAAGACTCCAAATCGCTTTGTTTTTATAGATGGAAGTTCCTGATTTCAGTTCATTAAAAACAACTCCTGCTTCTTGGATTTTATTAGTTTCTAATAATGAAATTCCATAAAAATATTGAATTTCGGGTGTTTTTTTCTCTTTTAGGACCGCCTCAAAAAACGGAATAGCTACTGAATATTTTTTTGCATTGAAAGCCTCTTCTGCTTGTTTCAAGTCAGCATCAACAGTTCCTCTTTCAGTGAAATATGCATTTTCATGTTGGTTGAAATCTTCAAAATTTGGATTTGGATTAAACAAAAACAACCCAGCCAAAAGAACAACTGATGCGGCAACCAAATAAATCCAAGGTTTGAATGCAATTACTTTTGACTTAGAATCTTTGAAATGATTATTAGAAATCGATTGTAAGTTTTCTTTGAAAGCATCAAGCTCATCGGCATTGCCAAATTTATTCTCCATGTGAAGATTCAATTCCTTGAAAGTTTCAAATGCTGAAGCCAATTCCGGATCTTCAGACAATTGGTTCTCGAACTTTACTTTATCTTCTACGGATAATTCGTCTTGAAGATATTGGTCGAATATTATATAACGTTCCTCGTTCATGGCTAAGTGATTTTTAAAGATTTAAACTGATTCGTTTCTTGAATCCACTGCGTTAATTGACCAGTACACAATGATTTTTTCTTGCGAACATAACCATACGTTACATTGAGTTTCTCTGCCACTTCTTCCATTGACTTAATAGTAAAACTCAATTTTAATAACTCCTGGCATTTGTCACCTAATTTTTGAAACATCGCATCAAAAAGTTGTTGTTTTTCATCAAATGCTTCGGTTTGTGTGACCATCTCTTCAGTGGGTTCATTTATAGATGTAGAATCCTCATCAATTGTTACCCCTTTATTCGATGATTTTTTCAATTCGTTCAGCCATTTTCTTTTGCACAACAAAAAAAAGTAGGCATCAAACGGGCAAGTGAGCTGCAATTTATTGGCTTTAGCCTGATTAAAAAGCAAAATCATAATTTCCTGAACCACATCTTGGGCCTGATCAGCATCGCCTGAATTATTCCTTATATAGGATACCACTTTAGGAACAAACTTTTTATAAATAGATTGGATAATCGCCGAATTATTATTGGCAAGTCCTTCAATATAGATTTGGTCAGCATGCATTGTATTATTAGCCATAAAAAACTTTTTATCGAAAATAGTAAAAAAAGGGGTAACAAAATAATAAGACAGTTGATATAAAGATGTAAACGTTCTTTAAAACAACTTGAAATTATCTAACCTCTGAAAAAAATTAAAATTTAAGGGTAACAAAATAATAAGACAGTTGATATAAAGATGTAAACGTTCTTTAAAACAACTTGAAATTATCTAACCTCTGAAAAAAATTAAAATTTAAGGGTAACAAAATAACAAGACAGTTGATATA